>CAZIXJ010000607.1:0-2062 GCA_964542835.1 uncultured Hyphomicrobiales bacterium | reverse complement strand
CTTGGATTTGATTTTAGATATAGAACCTGATTTCCCGAAAATCAAAGTGGATGCATTCAGGATAGAGCAGGTTTTTATTAATCTGATTGATAATGCAATAAAATACACCGATGAAGGATTTATTAAAATCTCTGTGAAAAAGAATGATGAATTTGCTGAAATAAAAGTCAGTGATTCCGGTATTGGAATTAATGAAGAAGATTTGCAGAGAGTTTTCGAAAGATTTTACCTTGTAGATAAATCACGCTCAGGTAAAGCCGGAGGAAGCGGACTCGGACTATCTATAGTAAAGCATATTATCTTGCTGCATAATGGTACAATAAACGTAGATTCCGGGAAAAATAAAGGAACTACATTCACAATAAATATTCCGGTTTAATAGAATCTGCTTATTCAGATAAAAAATACAAAGATGAATTAATCCTCCGTCCTGACTGCCTATCGCCTGTCAAGACATTTCCTTTTAACAATGTGGAAATTTCTCCCCTTTTCTAAAGATGGATGTTAATAAATGCAAACTAATACTTGGTATAATATCTCCTTAAGTAATAAGTGCACGAACATAAACAAAATTCAGAGTATTTGCTTGCATTGGTAAATCAGTCTGGTTTTTTGATTTTTAATTTCGTGGAAATGATTTACAGTTATAAAAGTTAGTTCAGACAGCCCTGCACCTGAAATATATGTCATCATAAATGATATAGATAAGTTATTAATTGCAAATAATTTATAAAATAATTCTCTATTTTCCCATTAAAAATATTAGAAAATCCTTTTGTTAATTGATTATTTTATTTATCTTATAATATTGAATTGTTGAAATTAATAAAAAACATTTTGCATATTGGAATTATGGCAGAGACAAAAAAATATAATAATAAAATTTTATTCGTAGATGATGAAGCTGAATTGCTCGAGACTTATGAATTAATGATGAAGAAAACCTGTGAAGTTTTTACTTCAATTGATGCAATGGATGCACTGGAATTAATTAAAAAGGACGGTCCTTTTGCTGTAGTAGTTTCAGATTATCATATGCCGGGTATGGATGGAATTAATTTTCTGAATGAAGTAAAAAGGATTTCACCCTTTTCTGTCAGAATAATTCTTACAAGTTCCGATGATATTTCTACTGCCTCTTATGCTGTAAATGAATCCAATATTTTTCGTTTCCTTACAAAACCTATTGATAAGAAAAAGCTGATGCTTGCAATAGATGCTTCAATAGAGCAGTACAGGCTCGTAAGAGCAGAGCAGGAATTAAATGATAAACTGAAAGATGCATATGAAAAAATAAAGCAGGATTTGAAAGCAGCAGCAAAAATTCAGCAAAAATTGCTACCTCCGAAAAAGATAAATCTGAGCGGTCTGGAATTTAATGCCAAATTTATTCCTTCTGTATTTCTCTCAGGAGATAATTACAATTATTTTAATCTCGATAACAGGCATATCGGATTTTATTTGCTTGATGTATCCGGTCATGGAGTACCTTCGGCAATGCACTCTTTTGCACTCAGTAATTTTATTACTCCTGATGTTTCCAAAAATTCTCCGCTTAAATATTACAATCCTGAAAAAGCACAAAATGATATACTGAAACCCTCAGATGTCGTAAAAAATTTAAACGAAAGATTTCTTACTGAGGGTACTAATATGAACTATTTTACAATGGTTTACGGAATAATTGACATAGCTGAAAAAAAGCTCAGTATTATTCACGCAGGTCATCCGCCATCAATATTAATTAAAAGAAACGGACAGATGAACGTTCTTTATCAGAAAAATTTTCCTCTCGGTGTTTTCAATGGTATTGATTTTATGGAAGCTGACTACGCAATTGAAAACGGTGATAAGCTACTCGTTTATTCCGATGGAGTTACAGAATGCAAAAGCACAAAACATGAATATTTTTCAGAAGAAAGACTACAGGAATTTCTTGCAAAGAATAAATTTAAAAATTCTATCGAATTAATTAACGATCTGGAAGCTGAATTGAGAAAGTGGCATAGTGAAGAGAGTTTTCATGATGATATAACTTTTTTCCTTGTAGAAGCAAAATTCT
>CAZIXJ010000606.1:368-2067 GCA_964542835.1 uncultured Hyphomicrobiales bacterium | reverse complement strand
CTATGTAGAATTACGAAATAATCCTCTCAGAGGAAATAATATTAAAAAACTCAAAGGTCGGTATTATGGTTTATACCGTTATAAGTACAAAGATTTAAGGCTTTTTTATTCAATTGATAAGAATAAAATTATTATTATTATGCTTGATATAATGAAAAGAAAAGATAGTTATTAGTCTTTAATAATCCTGATTATTTTTTTTAACATTCCTTTCTAAAACATGAAAAATCTCTATTTTTCTAAGTTTTTTTGAATTTCTTAAAATTATTCTGAAACTTTCATTTGCTTTTTTCGTTTTAACTGTATATATTGCATATATACAGTAGTAACAATTAGGAAAATGTTAGTAAATTTAAAAAATATATCGAATCTTACTCTTCAGGAGCAGATTGTTTCTGAAATAAGGTCATTGATACTTAGCGGAAGTTTAGAGCAAAATGCACCTCTGGATTCTATCAGAAAATTTGCATCTAATAACAAAGTCAGTGTAATTACTGTGCAGAGAGCTTATGAAACTCTGGAAAATGAGGGTTTGATTTATTCAAGAAAGGGCAAAGGCTTTTTTATCAATGCTATTGAATCGGATAAATTGCAAAATATTGCAGTGGAAAATTTCAAAAATGCTCTTGAACCTGTTCTGGATAATGCTTTTAAAGATGGTTTATCAAAAGACCGCTTAATTAATGTAACAAATGAAATGATTAAGAATAAATATTGAGGTAATGATGTATGCACTTGAATTATATAACGTAGTAAAGGATTTCAAGGGTTTCAGGCTCGGTCCGATTTCTTTGAAACTTGAAAAGGGGAGAGTGTATGGCTTTATCGGTCCTAATGGTGCCGGAAAAACTACTACTATTCAGTCAATTTTCGGGCTTATGAATATCAATGAAGGCGATATTGAAATTTACGGAACTGAAACCGAACCGAATAAAGTGGACTGGAAGCATAATGTAGGATATGCAGGTAACGTCAATTCTTTTTATGAGGGTTGGTCTGCAAGAAAAAATCTGGAATTTCTCAAATCATTCTATCCGGGCTGGGATGATGATTATATGCTTTCACTCGTCTCCAAATTTGAACTGCCTCTTGAAAAAAAGGTAAAAGCTCTTTCTACGGGAAACAGACTAAAACTCTCCATTATTTCGGCGATGAGTTACAGACCGAAACTACTTCTTCTTGATGAACCCACAAGCGGACTTGACCCGATTATCAGGACTGAGCTGCTCGATGTGCTGTTCAATTATATGGAATATGAAGAGAATACAATTCTTTATTCTACCCATATTATCAGCGAACTTGAGAGATTGGCAGATGAACTGATTTTTATATCAAACGGTAATATCGTAGAACGGGAAATAAAAGATGATTTGGCAGGCAAATGGAAAAGGGTGGAGGTAGTCGGTAAAATTGAGTTTACTTATTTCAATGATTTCTGCTCTTATAAAAATGACGGCAACAGAACAATTTTTACTACTGACAAACCCGAAGAACTAAAGAAAATGCTGAATAAATTTCCTCATCAGATTGTTTCAGAAAGTAATATCACTCTCGATGAAGCGGCTGTTGAAATAATCAGGAGAAGTAAGTATGTGGGCATTTCTTAAATATTATCTGACATATTTCAAATCTGAAAATATATCCAAGTTACTTTTTATGCCTTTGGGGATAGTTTTGTATGAATTAAACCGGGCGTTTT
>CAZIXJ010000606.1:0-358 GCA_964542835.1 uncultured Hyphomicrobiales bacterium | reverse complement strand
ATTATATAGTGGATTTGATGAGAATTTCACAGTTTTAATTACTTTCTCTTTCCTTATCGGTGCATCAGTGAATGAATACAGAGGAGAAATGCTCAGAAAATCTGCATTTGCGCCTTTGAAGAGAAAACAGCTTTTCATTGCAAAAATTTTGTATTTATTAATCCCGGCTTTTATTTATTCATTTTTCCTTCAGTTTTATTTCTTGATTTTTACAGATATGAGCTATGATATTTTATTCAGGATATTTTTCACTGCAAAATTTTACATAGTATTTATTCTGTTGTTTTTCTCAATTGGAGATTTGCTTAAAACGAAACTTAAATTGAAATATCTGTGGCTTATTATTGTGCCGCTAATT
>CAZIXJ010000605.1:0-2089 GCA_964542835.1 uncultured Hyphomicrobiales bacterium | reverse complement strand
GCTTTCTTTAGAAATCCTGCAGACGGTGATTATTTCCGTATCGCACGCGATACAGTGGACGATGCATTCGCAGGTCCTATTCCTTTGGGAATAGACGGCGGGTTTTACTTCAATGGTATTAGATACGACAGTTTTTATGTATCAACTAATGGACTTATTTCACTTTCCAACAGAAGATACTATTATGACAGCGAAGGAAACAGAACGATACCTGAAGGAGCTGAAAGTGCATACGACCCTAATAGTATGGACTGGTTCGTAATCGGTGATAAAGAAATCGGCAATCAACATACAGGCGTTAGGGGACGTGATATTGAGCTGGATAATACAGGAAATCCTGTAACCGGACCTAATGGGGAATGGATTACTAAAGACGGGCTTAATGACCCAGTGCCTGATAATTACGGACATCAGTTCGTAGCTATCGGTATGGATCCCGATACTCTTATGTACATACCAGGAAATAATGACGGAATAAGAGCAGTACCTGATATTACAAAAACAAATTCAATAAACGATGTACTTTTGAGAAACAGAAAAGGTGCATTAATTGCTCCTTTCTGGGGAGATTTGCATTTATCACAGTTTAATGACAGACTGAATAATAAAGATGGGCACGGTAAAGTATATTACAAACGTTCTGCCGACGGTTCAAAGCTGACCATTGCTATTTATAATATCGCCCCTAAAGGAATTAACTGGTGGTGGTCCGGTAATGGTACCGAATTTGTCTGGGATGCGTCTATGAATTTACGTCCGGGCGACCAGGATTATATTTCGGCAGATGCTCAGGTAATACTTGATTCAAAAGACAGCAGTGTAACAATAGTTTACAAAGGTTTCAACGGAGCATTGAGGTCAGTACCCAGTGCTTATGATAATCTTCCTGATTCGGTTTCGGCGCAGGATATATTCAAATTTAATACTGTAGCCGGTGTTTACGGTCCGTCAAGATACACCAAAGATACATTGAATCTTACTGAAGTAAATGAAGACCAGTATTCATATCCTTGGGCAGGAGATTATTTCCAATATACAGATTATTATCAGAATACTAAAAATCCGAATATTCATATTTTCAGAGATGATACTCTTGCAGTTAAATTCAGACAGTGGAAAAACACAATGAGAGCTGCAAATGTGAATTATCTCGTAAGAGATGCTGACCCAGAAAGTGATATGTCATTTGTAAATAAAATTCCTTATGAATTTGCAAATGATTTTGAAATGCTTGCCGGAGAAAAGCGCGTAGGTGCAATTCAGCCTGTAGGTTTGATACAGAATTTGACAAACGATATTCAGGGATTGCGGGGTGTCAATTATGTACAGCAGGATTTGGAATTTCAGGCAAGACTTAAAATTGTAAATCAGATAACCGGCAGAACAATTTATAATAATATGGTTTATGTAAGTGACAGGTGTTTGGATCTGACTGATGAAGATGCATTGGAATGTAACGGTAAACCGGGCGTGAGAGTGAAACTTGCCAAAACAGTTGTAAACCAAGGTAACGGTAATTATGACGTAGAAGCACATACATCAGATGAATACAGAAATTCCGGCTATACGGGAATTCCACCTTATAAATTTGCACAGGTTACTTTCCCTCCATTTGAGCCGAATGTTCATTTTGATAATAACATAGGCGCCCAGAGAGTATATCTGATAGCCGAACCTAAAAAGCCGGGTTCAGGATTATCACTTGGAGACCAGTGGCCATTCGATGATACTTTAAGAGCAAATCTTAATGTATTGAGAAGAATTGAAGAATTAAATGATGACGTTACAGAATATCACGTTGACCTTGGAAAAGGCATTGCAATACCTTCTGCATTATATTGGGTAAATCTTAATGCCGAAGTGGTATCCGGTGATGAAGTTTCTAAGCATCCTCTTGCACCGAGAGGTACATTCAGTGCATTAAACGATGAAGATTATGAAATAAGTTCACCTGTAATTAAGATGAACAGACTTACTTTAGACGGTACTGAACCTCCCGGCAAACTTGCAGATGACAGAGGTTATAACGGAGATGAAATACGTTCACATCCTATAGATTTACGCGGCAAACACGGAGCAATCCTATCTC
>CAZIXJ010000604.1:0-2091 GCA_964542835.1 uncultured Hyphomicrobiales bacterium | reverse complement strand
CAATCTTGTTTTTTATGTTCTTAAAATATTCTACAAATTCCATATTGTTTGTCTGTTTTAGTTACGCACGTTCAATTAGATGAGCAGAATGAATCTTATTGAACTCATTTATCTACATCCTCTCAATAAATGTATAGCAAAAATAATAAAAAATTAATAAAAATCTAAATGATTTTTGCAAACTTTCTAATATACAACATTATAATGGAATTATACTTATGAATGATGAACAATTATTGCTATTTCGCAAATACTCAATATTCGTAAGTATAGCGAATCTACTCTGAAGCATTATAATAATGCAATATTTCAAAAAGAGTTACTCCTCATTCTCTTAGGCACAGTTTTGCCATTTATTGATTAAAAATTCGTGCGATATGATGATATGAATCCCCAAAAAAATCACTACTCTCTCCCGTGAGAGCTGTGATTTTCTTTTCAATCTCTTTTATTTGAAGAATTATGATACATTTCAATATATTCTATGCAATTACATTTTTTTTCATTAATTTGCATTTTTTTTACGGACCATTCAGATGGTTTTTTATAAAATTTGAACAATGATTATCAGGAGTTTAAAATGGCTTTAAAAAAAATTATTCCCGCACAAAAAACTGAAAATGTAAAGTATGCGATACGTGATATTATTGCACTTGCAAACAGCGTAGCTGCATCAGGCAAAGATATGTATTATTTGAATATCGGCGACCCTAATATTTATGATCACGTTACTCCCGATACTGTAGTAAATCCTACGATAGAAGCTATTAAAGCAAATAAAAACGGTTACGCACCATCTACCGGAGTAAAGGAAGCTCTGGATGCGATTTCAAGAGATGCACAAAAAAAAGGAATAGAAAATATACTGGATGTATTCGTTACAACAGGAGCTTCAGAAGCAATTGAGCTTTCGCTTACCGCACTTCTTAATCCGGGCGAAAATTTCCTGATGCCTACACCAGGCTATCCTTTATATACTGCAGTTCAGAGCAAACTTATGCTTGAGCCAAATCCGTATTATCTCGATGAATCAAAGGGTTGGCAACCTGATATTGAAGATATTAAAGCGAAAATCAATGATAAGACAAAAGCTATTGTGCTTATCAACCCTAATAATCCTACCGGCTCAATTACGAAAAAAGATACATTGCTTGAAATAGTTCAGCTTGCAAAAGAGCATAATCTTGTAATTATTTCAGATGAAATTTACGATAAACTGATATTTGATAATACAGAATATATTTCTATAGGTTCGCTTGATGATGAGGTCTCATGCATTACTTTTTCAGGGCTTTCCAAAAACTTCATTGCACCCGGCTTCAGAATCGGTTGGGGTGTGGCAAGCGGCAGAGCCGATATTATGGGAGATTACATTGAAGCCATTAATAAATTACTTCGCTCAAGAGTTTCGGCTAATCATCCTGAGCAATATGCCATACAGCCTGCGTTAGAGGGTGACCAGTCTCATCTTCTCGAAACAGTAAACAAAGTAGAGAAAAGACGCGATATTATGATGAATGAATTAAATAAAATTGAAGGTATTAGCCTGGTAAAGCCTGAAGGTGCTTTTTATGCTTTCCCTTCAATTGATGTAAAAGATGATAATCATTTCGTATCAGAGCTTATCAAAGAAACAGGTGTAGTAGTAGTTCCCGGTTCTGGTTTCGGGCAAAAGCCGGGCTCAAGCCATTTCAGAATTGTACTTCTGCCTGATGAGCAAACTTTAGATACAGCTTTTAAGCTGATTGGTGAATTTTACAAAAATTATAAAGAGAAGTATTAATTGATTATTTAGATAACTCTCAAAAAGTCAATATCATTTATTGAGATTGAGATAATACATACCAAGATAAATTAATCCTCCGTCTTGGCAGCCATTCGGCTGTCAAGACACTTCCTTTAAAAGTGTTTGCAAAAACGAAGAAATATGAAAAATATGACCCTCTAAAACACTCTCACCCATGGGGAGAGCCTTATACCAAGTTGCTTTCAATCGTATAATATATTTCATAAGTCCTATATTTTTTCTCATTGCGAAACTCCGAGCCTGTGTAAAAACTGACAAAATCAAGTGAAATATAAAAAACATTC
>CAZIXJ010000603.1:0-2092 GCA_964542835.1 uncultured Hyphomicrobiales bacterium | reverse complement strand
GCTTTTTTTATGTTCTTTTCAGCCATTCTCGTAAAGTAAGTCCTGATTTGCCTTTATCACTTACAAATACAGATAAGAATAAAGTAAAGCTTTTTCCGAAATTTGACTGGCTTAAAGTAGATAATCCAAAAATCAAATTTAATTTCGATGCGGATGATATCGAACTCAGAGAAAATACTGTGATTGAAAAAATCAAAAGTTTAACAGAGCAACACCCTGATGATATTGCTGCAATAATTATTGAACCCATACAGGGAGAAGGCGGCGATAATCATTTCAGAAAGCAGTTTTTGCAGCAATTAAGAAATCTGGCAGATAAAAATGAGATACTGCTGATATTTGATGAAGTGCAGACCGGAATGGGAATAACAGGCAAGATGTGGGCTTCTGAAAGAATTGGTGTAATGCCTGATATCCTTTGTTTTGGTAAGAAAATGCAGGTATGCGGTATTCTCGTATCCGAAAGAATTGATGCTGAGCCGGAAAATGTATTCAAAGTTTCGGGCAGAATTAATTCTACATGGGGTGGAAATCTTGTGGATATGGTTCGTTCCACAAAATATCTTGAGATTATAGAAGAAGAAAACATACTTAAAAACGTAACGAATATGGGTTCATTATTAATCAGAAATCTCACGAAATTAGAGAAGGATTATAGTGGTATTGTATTTAATACGAGGGGTATGGGGCTTTTCTGTGCATTTGATTTAGTAAATGATGAAATAAGGCAACAGTTTATTAAAAAGTGTTTCAACAATAATTTAATTATATTGCCAAGCGGAAAGTTTTCAATTAGATTCAGACCTCCTTTAAATATTTCATCTGAAGAAATAGAAACAGGAATTAAAATTATCAGAAATTCGTTGGATGAAGTTTTATAAATATTAAAGGATTTTTATGCGTATCATTTTTAGTTTATTTGTAATTCTTATTCTTTCCTGTGATAATCATGAAGAAAGAAAAATTGAAATTAAGGATAACGAATCTATTGCTATATCTGTAATGTATCAGCAATTAGCTGCCGAATACAAAGCTTTGTGCTATCAGGCATATAATAACGCTGCTTCTGTTTTGCTACACAGTACTGGTGATGACATTTCAAATAAGGCTGTAGTTTTGGATATTGACGAAACTGTGCTTGATAATACTCCTTTTGAGGTAATTACTCTTACTGAAAACGTTAATTATCCTGATTGCTGGGATGAATGGTGTATGAGAGAAAATGCAAATTTAGTACCGGGAGTAGGGAATTTTCTTTTTCTTGCCGATTCTCTCGGTTACGAGATATTTTATGTTTCCAACCGAAAGATTAATCTTCTGGAGGCAACAATTAATAATTTAAAAAAGTATAATCTGCCTAATGCCGACTCAAATTTTGTATTATTAAGAGAAGAAACATCTGATAAAGACCCGAGAAGAAAAGAAATATCAGACAGAGGCTATAAGATAGAATTGCTGATAGGTGATAATCTCGGTGATTTTTCTAATGCATTTCAGGTTGAAAATAATATTGATAGAGATATACTGACTGAGAAAAGTAAAAATCAATTTGGAAATAAGTATATTGTGCTTCCAAACCCAATGTATGGTAAATGGCTGGAAAACACGAAATTTTATTCGGTTAATAATCGTGATTCTCTTTATAAAGCTCTTTTGCAGGGATTTGAATGTAAATAGATTATCCTTAAAAACACCTAAAATTGAATAAAAGCAAACTATTAGAGCAATTATTACAACTATAAGTGCAAAGGTTTAAAAAATATTCTCAAATAAATCCTGCATTTAATAAATCCCCCGATTTGCTAACGCAAATCGCCCCTTTTTAAAAAAGGAGGAAAATAATGAGGAGAAGCCGGAGACCTTTCCTTTTTTCTTGAAAGCTCCGATAAATCAGAATGCATGCAGAGGTGTCTTGCCGGACACGAAGCGTAGCCGAAGTGTGGCAAGACGGAGGATTTATTGACATTGGAATAATATTATTCTCTCTCAATATGCAAAATAGGCTTTTTATACTAAGTTGCTTTCAAACATTCAAGAGAAAATATCTGATTTCCACCTGTGCCGATTTTATCGGTAAACTCCGATTTGGGAA
>CAZIXJ010000602.1:0-2093 GCA_964542835.1 uncultured Hyphomicrobiales bacterium | reverse complement strand
AGTAAAACTCATCTCCCAGCGGATCCACAAACATCACCGGATTATTCCCCATCCCCACATACGAATTGACACTTGGGAATTTATCCGCAAGCGGATCTACACTCAGCCACCTGCCCAGCCTCGGGTCGTACTGCCGGAAGAGGGTGGTGTAGGAATTGCCTGTGCCTTCCTCTCCTATAGTGCTTATGTATTGCTTTAGGTTCATCTTGATACTATCTAAATTTATCTAAACAATTCTTTTGACCTGCCTTTTTTCCAAAAGACAGGGTCTTCAGGTTCATAATTTTTTACTTTTTCATAAGAACTTACCCATAAATCCCAATATTTACTTTCTTTAGGTTCATCGATGTATGAGTTTTCAATATCTATTGCTAATTTGAGTGAATTATCATTGTTCATGAATATTTTTTTTAAATATATTGGTAAGATAATGAACAAATTTTCTAAAGTAATTTTTTTGTTAATATGATAATAAGTATTATAAAACATTATCCAAAGTGGAGCATTATAATAAAATCCATAAGTTTCTTTTATTAAATTATTATTTTCATAATAATTATCTCTTGTATATACATCTTTTAATCTTTCTGAATAATAGTATTTATCGTTATTTTCAGATAATTGAAGAATAAACTCTACAAATGTTAAATATGTATTTAATTGATTGATTTCATGTTTCATATTCAATTTCCCAATATTCTGACATTTTTCTACTTTTCACTTTTACGTTTTCAAGAGAGTTATATGATTTTATCCACAAATTGAAATAATAATCATTTTGTGGTTTATTAAGCCCTTCAAACATCTTATCCATTAACTCAGTGCACTCAGATAATAAAGTACCTGCATACATATTTAAAAAATGTAATACCATTACATATGTGTTGATTTTTGTAATTGTTACATTATTTTTTTCCATAGCATCATATAAAAAAATCCATTCATTTGAAATTGATACATCCAAAGGAATATTTAAATCATCAGGATTATCTATTCCAGGATCTGCTGTCCCTGCAAAAGACAATAAGTCAATTTTCTGCTCTCCGGAAAATTTTTTAGATGCTCTCATAGCAAATTTAATTATTGAGCAATAACTATTAAGTTTATTTATCATTTTATAACTCTCTAATTATTTTGTTTATTTGGATCAACCAGCTTACCATTTTCATATACTCTGTGATTGCCATGTTTGTTTATTCCTGCCTCTCTAATTGTTCCGTTTGACACTTCAACCCATATCTGGTCACCATGCATATTAACTTTTGTGTAGTACATTGCTGTAACTTCTCCATTAACAATTTTTGGACCAAGTTTATTATCTGTATTATTTGCAACATTTTCCAGTAATTTTCTATTTTCAGGAGTATCTTTAAAATTATGTTCATCTTTAAATATATGCATTGTTCTTTCTTTTCTTTTATCTAAAGTGATTTTCTGATTACTATTATCAGCAAGAGTGCCTTGTGTTTGTGATTCTATTTGATTGTTTAACATATCTACAAGAAAGTGTGCGATATCAATAATATAACCATAGCCTTTTTTTGCACCTTTTACTTTTGGACCACCTGTTAAATAATCAGCAACATCAAAAGTATTATTATAAATCGGACCATCCTCTAAAGCAACAATCGGACCGTCGTAATCTTCCCAACTTTCACCATTATAAGATTGATAATAACCAGTTTCAACTTCTCCAATAATTCTATAATCATTTACTTCAGGTTCTTTTAATTCACCTTTATAACCATCTTTGTACTGGTACGTTAAATCTTCATCACCGAAAGGATCAAGATAATAAACAGGATTACATTTAAAAGAAATATACGAATTCACACTTGGGAATTTATCGGCGAGGGGATCTACGCTTAGCCACCGCCCCAGCCGCGGGTCATATTGCCGGAAGAGGGTGGAGTAGGAATTGCCTGTACCTTCCTCACCTGCTACAACTGCTACGTGTTCATTATCCATCTCCATAGAGTTGAAGCCGTAGCGGTGGTAGTTGTCGGTGGTGGTTTTTTTCGCCTTCAGCATACCGTAAGGGTAGTAGTTGCGTACAGCGGTTACCATAGCCGTATCATAACCCAACGGCACAT
>CAZIXJ010000601.1:0-2099 GCA_964542835.1 uncultured Hyphomicrobiales bacterium | reverse complement strand
CGATAAATCTCATATCATCCGGTACTTTACTAATTACAACTTCAAATATCTCATATTCGGGTAATTGATTAAAAAGCACGGGATATATTATGGTTTTTGATAATTCAGGAATATCAAGTTTTCGTCTTGCAGATAATTTATCAGTTTCGTCACCAAAATTATTAAAAAAAGGATAATCAAATATTTGAATATTTGAATTACCTGCATACTTCTCAAGATATTTTGCAATTTCCTTTGAAGGTACGAGAATTGTATTAAACTGACTAATATAAAATCTAAAAAAAAGCATACTGAAAAAGCGATTACTTTTAGAAATATCTTCATCAAAGATACATATAGCAGGCAATCCTTCATTCTTTAATGCCCTTACAAGACTGCCCATTGAATAATTCTGAGCAACAGAAGTAAATTTCGTAAGAAAAACATCAGGTGATTCCTGAAGGATTTTATTTGTAGCAGAGCGATAACTTAAGGGATTGCTGTTATCAATTATTTCCTTAGCATCAATATTGTGAGTATCTATTGAAATGCTACGTTCTTTGAGATAGATTAACTTCCGGTTTGCTGATTCATTGAAATAATAAGTAAATGGTATTACTTCATTGTTTTTCTCCAATTCCAGATATAATTCGGTATTGAATTTGGAATTAAATCCTGAAAACGGGAAGAAATCTGATAAGTATGCTATTTTCATTATCTTACAACATTAATAAAAATAAATCGTAGTTAATTACATATTTACAATGTAAATATAATAAATTATTTGTTTAATAAATAAAAAATTGTTATATTCACATTATTATTTAGAACAATTTTTTAATTGGAGGCTGCCATGACAATAGATCAGACTAACAATCAGCAGACAGTTTCAGCTCCGGAATCAAGAAGACCGCCAGCTGATGAGCAGACGAGTAACGTACAGAATGAATTGAAAAATCAGATGTTTCGTGAATCCACGAGCGGTCCAAGCAGCCAAAACAAAGTAATGATGCAGCTTTTGATGTCTGTACAGCCACAGCAGCAAATTCAAAAAACTGCTCAGGATCAGATTTCTAAAGGATATTTGGATGTGAAAGTATAAGATATGAATTATATTCTCTTTTTTGTTTTTGTCTTGCAAATTTCTGCAAGTATGCTCGCTAAAGAAAGTAGTGAGCATTTTTTTAGTCCGGTAATTCAGAAGTTAATTGAAAAAAATGCCGATTCTGCTTTTGTAATGAAACTTGTGAACCACAAATCAGTAGAATTCGATGATAAATTTGTAAAAATAAACGTTACAGGTTATTTGAAAAAACCTGATTATACTCCTCATTATAATGAAAGAGCACAAAAAAAATCCCGCGATTTCCTGAAAAACAATCTCGCTCTGCTACAGAGAGCCGAAGATAAATACGGAGTACCAAAAGAAGTAATTACTTCTGTATTGTGGATTGAAACACGCCACGGAGGATATCTGGGATATAATCACGTAGTAAGTGTTTATCTCAGCACAGCTATGGCTAATGAGCCTGAATACGTAAAAATGAACATAGAATCTTTAAAAGATAAATTCGACGGTTCTGCTGAGGAACTAAAGAAATTAGAAAAAAAAATTAAAGCAAGAGCGAAAAAAAAGTCAAACTGGGCAGTTTCTCAGTTGCTTGCTCTTGAAAAAATGGAAAAGATAAGCCCCATAGATATATTCGAACTTGAAGGGTCCTGGGCAGGCGCTTTCGGGATGTCTCAGTTCTTGCCGGACAGCTATATCAGATGGGCTGCCGACGGCAACTATGACGGACAGATTAATTTATTTGAAGTGGAAGATGCGGTATTTTCTGTAGCCAATTATCTCAAAGTAAATGGATGGGGAAATACTGAAAAAGAGCAGAGGAAAGCAATATTTCACTATAATAACAGTTCTGCCTACGTAGATGCTGTATTAAAACTGGCTGAATATACAGGTCATGAAATTCCTGACAACGATGAAAAAAGAGCTACACGCAAAAGTATTAAAACTCCTCTTGATGCACAAATAGAATAATTAGACTCTCCTTAAAAACACGTAATACTAAGTTGCTCTCATACGAGCAATTTATAAAAGGATTACAATACTCTGCTGA
>CAZIXJ010000600.1:0-2101 GCA_964542835.1 uncultured Hyphomicrobiales bacterium | reverse complement strand
CTGGTCGGGTGTTCGTGTTGCCCTGGGCATGGTTTCACCTTTCATTTACTGTAGTAGTTAACAGTGTTAATTTAACGGTGTTCAGTATTTTTGGCAAGTGTTTTTTTTGGGGGTAGATGTAAATTTGGAATACATATGAAACATAATTTTATTAAGGTACTCATAATCAATATATAAAATTGTTGACTTAGTGATTTTGATGTTACGATAATAATTAAAAAGTTTTTGGGAAGAAATTATGTATTCAAAGTTGCCAAGATATAAGAATCCACCGATTAATGAAGTAGTTGTAGGTTTGTCATTTTCACCTTTGGTAAAAATGAAGGTTGCACATATTGGGCTATTTTGGAATACCATTAAAAGTGAATTCCCCAAATGCCAACAAGCACCTATATTAGGTGCTGATTTGCAAAATATAGATGAAATAATAGAGCCCGAAACAGGTGCTCCTATACCGAGAACATGGTTTATAAATAATACCGATGACCACTTAATACAATTGCAAAAAAACAGGTTTTTGTTCAATTGGAGAAAAAGGGAACAAACATATCCTCATTTTGAAGAAATATCAAAAAGATTTTTTCTGTATTTAAAGGAATTTGAAGAATTTTCTGAAGGCAATGATATAGGTACCATAGAATATAAAAATTATGAATTAACATATATTAATAATATATTGATGATAGAACAATGGGATAAAATTAATGCTGTTAGAAATCTTTTTCCTGATATATCTTGGAATAATGAAGAAAAGCACTATTTGAGAAATCCGGAAACTATTAATTGGCAATCAGTATTTACTTTACAAGATGGAAAGATTAAATTAATCACAAAAATTCAATCAGGTTTTAGAAGAATAGATAATCATCCATTATACATTTTTGAAATAACTGCTCGGAGCAATGAAAATGGCGCATCAATAAAAAAGGAAGAGTGGTATGAACTTGCACATGAATCAATAGTTTTAGCGTTCGAGGATTTAACAGCTGAGAATATACAAAAAAATGTATGGAAAAAAACAGAGGGGTAATGTAAGGATGATCGAACAAACACAAGCATCTTGTCCTGAGTACCGACCCTTATATAATAATTCTGAAATTGCCAAATCAAGCACAAAAGATGATGTTTATGATAATAACAATGATTTAGAAATTTCAAGCTTATCGAATAGTTCTTCGAAAAGATGGAAAAGACTATGTAGAGCTACTGGAGTTAAAGTATGGGATAATGATATACCAGAGGTAGTTGATAATGATGAAAGTCCATTTGATATAATGTTTAATAAAGAATGGGATAACAGGTATAAGTTGATAGGAAAAATAAAAGAGTTAGATATTCCATACTCGGAGAAATTGTATAAAAGAATTTTATTTTTAAATGAAGCCGTTGAAGAAGAATATCCAAATGAAAAATTGATTACAGTCAATTCAATAGAAGGTTTTTTAAAGTTCTTGGATATATATAAAGAATTGAGATATCCAGAGATAACAATAACACCAAACGGTAATATAAGAATCCAATGGCAGGATACTTCAAGGCAACATATGGGGATAGAATTTATTTCAGAATCTGAAATAAAGTATGTAATTTTTGTTCCAGATCCTAAAATACATGCAAAAACTGCTAGAATGGCAGGAAAGGTTTCAATAAATAGTTTTAAATTGGTTGTGAAACCCTTTCAACTTATGGAGTTTTTTTCATTATGAAGGAAAATGAAATTCCTAAGACAGATACCATATCACGCTATTGCCCATTTTCAAAGATGTCTGAGGAAGGGAAACCGCTGGGTGCTGCATTTATGTTGCGTGACTTTGAACTCAATTCGGGAAACCCTCATATTTCCGTAAATTGGCTAGAGTTTTTTAAGGGAAAAAACAAGGAAGAACAAATAGATGAGATTAGAAATATATTATTACAAAAGATGAGTAAAATTGGTGGTAAAGCAAAACTTGCTTTAATAAATGTAAAACAAATTACTAGCTATTTAGAAAATGAAGGGTTTAATATTAGGATAATTCACTGGCCAGATATTACAGAGAATTATTCGGATGAGTCACATGCTGGTATTTTTGATGTTGAGAAAGATCCAGATGTAATTGCT
>CAZIXJ010000599.1:0-2106 GCA_964542835.1 uncultured Hyphomicrobiales bacterium | reverse complement strand
AAGTTAAATCGCTGTGTGGTTTTCAATCGTAGATTATTGAAATTAGCCAAATCTCTTTACAAATCAGCAATTCTTTTCTTCAGATTATCAGCACCCCGGTGATAAGTGTTTGAATTGAAAAGAGGGAATTAATCTCACATTGTATTAATATATAACAGTAACTATTATTCATCAGGAGTTGTAATAATTTACCTAAAACACAAAAATTCAAACATATTAAACTGATTTTACTTGGTAATTCATTCTTTGTTTTCTAATTTGCATTTATCCTAATGGATAATTTGTAATTTTTATTTTTTATTACTTTGGAGTGAGTTATGAATGTGATGCCTTTTGAAAACATGACTTATTATGATTTTTCCAATGAGGAAATTTTAAATCAACAGAAAGCGGCGATTGAAAAAGTTAAAAAAGAATTTGGCAAAGAATACCCAAATATTATTGATGGAAAAGAGATTTTTACTGACAAAAAGACTGTTTCCAAAAATCCGGCAAATACAGAAGAAGTAATCGGTACTTTTCAGAAATCAGGAAAAGAAGATGCAGTAAAAGCAATAGAATCTGCCGATAAAGCATTTCAGGCGTGGAAGAATGTACCTGCAGAGCAAAGAGCAGCATTTTTGCTGAAAGCATCTGAAATAATCAAAAGAAGAAGAATGGAGATAAACGCATGGATGATACTCGAAGCAGGTAAAAACTTCCTCGAAGCAGATGCAGACACCTGCGAAGCTATTGATTTTCTTGAGCTTTATGCAAGAAGATCTGTAGAGCTTGCTCAGGAGCAGCCTCTTACTCCATTCCCGGGTGAATCAAACCATTATTTCTATATTCCAATGGGAGTAGGCGTTTGTATTCCACCTTGGAATTTCCCGTTTGCAATTATGATTGGTATTACTTCTGCTACTATCGTTACAGGTAACACTGCTGTTCTTAAGCCATCATCAGATACTCCGGGTATGGCTCGCTTGTTCTCCGATATTATGAGAGAAGTGGGGCTTCCTGATGGCGTACTTAATTTCTTGGTAGCAAGTGGCGGAGAAGCAGGCGATACTTTGGTAGAGCATCCACGCACAAGATTTATCAGCTTTACCGGTTCAATGGATGTAGGGCTTAGAATAAATGAAAAAGCTGCTAAAAAGCAGGAAGGACAAATCTGGATAAAAAGAGTAATTGCCGAAATGGGCGGAAAAGACGGAATTATCGTGGACTGCGAAGCTGATATTGATTCTGCTGCCGTTGGAACAGTTAAGTCTGCCTTCGGATTTCAGGGGCAGAAATGCTCTGCTTGCTCAAGAGTAATCGTAGATGAAAAAGTATATGATGAATTCGTAGAAAAATTAATTGCTGAAACTAAGAAACTAAAAGTAGGAAACCCTGCTGAAAATCAAAGTATGGGACCTGTAGTTAATGAAGCTGCTCTTAATAAAATATTAAAATATATTGAAATCGGTTCAGGCGAGGGCAAACTCGTATATGGCGGTAATAAAATTGAAGGTAAAGGATATTTCGTAGAGCCTACAATTATTAAAGACATTAAGCCTAATGACAGACTTGCTCAGGAAGAAGTGTTCGGTCCGGTGCTTGCAGTAATCAAAGCTAAAGATTATGATGATGCTATTGATATTGCCAATAATACTCAATACGGACTTACGGGTGCTGTATATACTAAAAATCCTATGAAGATAGACAGAGCCAAAAAAGAATTCCACGTAGGAAATCTTTACGTAAACCGTAAATGTACCGGTGCTTTGGTAGATGTACAGCCATTCGGCGGATTTAATATGAGCGGTACTGATTCTAAAGCAGGCAGCAGAGACTATCTCAGCCTCTTTATTCAGGGCAAATCATTTACTCAGAATTTAGTTCTGTAAATAATAATTTGATTTCTATTTTTTCATTCAGGCATCCGATGTTTTTTAATATCGGATGTCTGAATATAATTGCTCCTTTATTTAGAGCATCCTCAATAAGTTAATATCAATTTTTAAGATTAAAATAAATACAAAGATAAATTATTTTTTCGTCTTGCCTCTCGATTTATCGGAGCTAACACTAAGTTGCTTTCATACATACAAGATAAAATATCTGATTCCCACCTGTGCCGAT
>CAZIXJ010000598.1:0-2107 GCA_964542835.1 uncultured Hyphomicrobiales bacterium | reverse complement strand
TGTAATCAAAAAACAGTAACCGAACCCGAAATCAATTATATTATCGAGGAGATAATCCCCGATAATTCATTTATCGGTGATACTGTAGCCGTCTATGGCAATGATTTTGGCATTCCTCATTACAGCAGTAAGATAGTTCTTACTCCTGATATTGAAATTCTGTCAGAAGATGCAATTTTGTGGCAAAATACGAAAATTCTGTTTCAAATACCTAAAAATGCCCAATCGGGTAATGTAGAAATTTATGTGCTTGATTCTCTTATTGGTGCTATAAATCTGAATATTAATAAATATCGTGATTATGAAACCGGTATTATTGAAGCAGGCTCATTTTTAATGGGTTCGGAAAATGGCAGCGAAGACGAACTGCCCGTTCACACTGTAAATATCACTCACAATTTGGAAGTAATGACACAAGAAGTAAGTGCTGAATTTTTTGAATCTGTTATGAATTTCATCCCAAATGGAAATGATGATTTATTACTTCCCGTAAGAAATGTAAGATGGATAGAGGCTGTAAAATTTGCCAATGAACTATCTAAAATTGAAGGACTGGACACCTGCTATACCATAAATGAAGATTTTGCTGTTTGGGCTGATACATCTAACGGCTGGAGACTGCCAACGGAAGCTGAATGGGAATTTCTCGCAAAAGCAGGAAATAATTTTGATTTCCCATACAACAGTGATTTGTATGAGTATGGCTGGTTTAGCCAAAACAGTGGTCTTAAAACTCAGCCCGGTGGCAGAAAGCAACCAAATGAAAACGGTATTTATGATATGAACGGAAACGTAAGAGAGTGGTGCTGGGACTTTTACGGAAGAGATTATTACTCGCAAAGCCCTGAAGAAAATCCTAAAGGACCTGCAGCGGGAGATGTTCACGTATCAAGAGGCGGCTCAGCAATCGAAGGCTCATATTTTGCCAGAAATTCTTCCAGAAAATCAGCGGAAAATTCAGTTGCTTATACAGGTTTCAGATTAGTAAGAACAATTAAAGATTAAAGGTAATAAAAATGAAATACATTTTATTTTTTTTGGGTATTTTTCTGATATTCGGCTGTTCTAAAGAAACCGAATACAATCTTGCCAATAAATCGGGGAATTTCAGCAGGAACAATTTTTACCCCGAAGTATCTCTTGTATCCCAGAATTACAAGGAAATAAGCGTTGATAAAGATGCTTCAGGAGCATTCCTCTCACCTCTTGCACTCGACTATCAAACCTTAATCATCCCCGCATGTGATGGTAAAATACACAAAGTAATCAATGAATCGCTTCAGTGGACTGCAAAACTTGAAAATAATACAAGAATTGCATCTTCTGTCTGTGCTGATGAACTCGGTAATATTTATGCCGTTGGATTTGACGGAAATCTTTACTCATTCGACAGAGACGGAAATATAAGATGGAGATATTTACTCACTGATTCTGTGGACAGTGCCGATAATTTTTCTGACCTTCTCGCACTGCCGGATGGTGTTATTGCAGGAGTCAGCAGTGGTCTCGTAAAAAAACTTGATTTTAAAGGAAATCTTATCTGGGAGTATAAATTTAAGGATTACATTACTAATACTTTTGCGGGAAAAGCAAATGGCGATGTGATAATACCGGTTACAAAAAACAAATTCGGAGTAAATGATTCTCTTGTATTAATCGGAAAAAGGGGAAAAGTAACAAAAAGCAGAGAATTTGAGTTACTGAGGATTTTATCCACTCCCGTAATTGTTGAAAACAAAATATTTATTGCAGGACTTCGGGAAACCACTTCGGGCAGAGTATCGGAAATAATTTGCCTTGATTCTAATTTTTCTGAATTGTGGACGAAAAAAATTGCAGTAGTAATAAAAAGTATGTCTGCCGATAATGAAGGAAATCTTTATATAGTCGGATATAACTCCGTTTACGGGCAGAATATGAGCGGAATTTTCAAAATTGATGCCGAAAGCAACGTAAAATGGCAAATTTATGTGGAAGCTTCCGTGAAATCACCTGTAATTGTTACAAAAAATCTGCTATCAGTAGCAGGTATTTCTCCAAAGAAAAATGCAATCTTTTTCCTGAGAAAAGAAGATGGTGTAATCTCAAAATCTCTTACTATAGATGA
>CAZIXJ010000597.1:1316-2109 GCA_964542835.1 uncultured Hyphomicrobiales bacterium | reverse complement strand
CTGTGGATTATAGAATGCCCCTAGCAGAAATATTGGAGCCTGATGTGATAATACGTTTAATAATATACCAAAAGTACTTTTAACGGGAAAATCCCTGTATTTCCATGACACTGTCTTAATATCTGACAAAGTGATTGATTTAAAATCATTAGTCTGTATCTTGACAAATTTTTTTATAAGAATAACAATAGAGATAATATATCCCGCGATAGTCCCAATCACAAGACCCAATATGCCAAATGAAGCAACTCCCATCACAACTTTCACACCAGTTGTTGACACACTGTTTATTATGCCTGTTTTAGTTATATCCCCATATCTCTTATCCCTGATAGTACGATAGTGAATACTTTTAAATACACCTATAGCAAGAATAGTTACAGGCACAAAATATAACCATGGGCCAATTCCTTCGCTTTTCACAATATGTGTTATCTCAGTGTTGAGAAAAAAAACAAGGAATGTACACATTATAGATACAATGAACGCAACAAAAATGGACAATACGAATATTTTATCTGACTCATCATCTTCTTCTGGCAACATTATTGCCATTTCATATCTCAATGTTGTTACAACTGCAAATACACCGGTAATACTCATAAAAACTCCGAATATTCCATAATCGTCTGGAGTATATAACCTGGTTATTATGGGGCTGGCAGCTATGGATATGAGTTGGGCAATGCCGGTACCTGTAAGAAGGGTAAGTACATTTAATCCAAAGGAACCAAGCAGATTTGTAATCTTTTCACTGGTTTTCATTAATATCTTTATATATGATGAAGAACTA
>CAZIXJ010000597.1:0-1306 GCA_964542835.1 uncultured Hyphomicrobiales bacterium | reverse complement strand
TTGTAGTTTGCAAATATTTTGCTCGTAATCCTAACAATAACAATGTTACAAAAGGGAAATCATAAAAATTAAACAACAATACATTCGTAAACGAAGTAACAAACATAATAATTAGAAATAGCGCTGCCAGGTGAAATTTAAGTACAAAAAGATTATACATGGAAACCATGATTATAATAATAGACGGGAAAAAAAACAATCCCGTTGCAGCCCAATATTGGAGAAATTGATTGTGAACATTACCACCACAGACATCACCAACAAAAGGTATAGTTCTAGTATCTACACCCAGTAAAGCTGTTTCTATATTCATTTCTTTGATGAAAGCACCCCATGTTGGCCACCTTGCAGATTGCACCCCCTTACCAGCAAATCTTGTTTTATCAATTAAAAAATCAAACAAACCAGGATACAGAATAAATATTCCGATAATCACAAACGTAAAGAATAACGTAAAGTACGCGATATAATTTAATTTATTTCTTTTTCTCAATTCATAATATATCCTGTAGAATAATATTATTGCCAATAAAAGCATGCCTCCAAACAAACCCGCACGCCCGATAGAGATGAAACAAAGGTGCATGGCGATAATAGCCGGCCAAACTACGATCTTCTCTTTACCGTGAACATAATCATTCACGTAAATAAAGATTGCGTATAAAATTGCAAGCAAAGACAGTAAATTTCTTGATCCTCCACCAACTTGAAAGACATGGTTGGGTATCAATTCAAGGACGTAAATATGGTAATACACTATTAGTGTATATAGAATAAAGAACACCCTGGCTACAAGTGGAGAAACTTTTTTCTCTAAAATCAATACGGAAACGGCAAACGCTCCCATGGCAAGTGGTATATCCCTGGGAACAAGATTTTTCGAAGCACCAGCTAACGCAAAGCCGGAAATAAAAACAAGAAAAATTATTACTTCATGATAAAAGAAATTTGCATATTTAAAAGTTAAAATAAAAAGTAAAACAGATATAAAGCAGAACAATACAACAGATAAAAACGAATCTGCCTGAAAATATGATATTATCAACGTATACCCAAGAAATACATAAAGGGTGATTTGGTTAATTTTTTCTAAATAATTCATTCGTTTTCTTTTTTTACAAAAGGGTCAATTATAAGAAGAAACAAAAATGCTATTATAAATGCTGCAAAATCAGCAAGGAATATCTTTTTTTCAAGAGAATATCTTTCTAATATATCCTTAAGAGAATCAAGATCTGCATTCAGAATACTCTTTGAATCACCCATAACAAGGACTTCACTATCATCTTTCATTGAAACCACACCT
>CAZIXJ010000596.1:0-2111 GCA_964542835.1 uncultured Hyphomicrobiales bacterium | reverse complement strand
GGAGTTCTAAGGAATCATATATTTTCGTAATCTTGGATTTATTAGTTTTTACACAATCTCGGAGTTTCGCAATGAGAATATTTTTTGTTGTTCTGAAGTATGTTATATGAATGAAAGCGAATTGGTATAATTCCTGTGGATTCGAAATATCCACTACACTTCAGTAAGGTACAAATTTTCAGATTTTATATCATCTTCTGATAAGGATGAGTACCTTTCATAAATTCTTCCGCCTCGAAAACATCTTCTTTACTGCCTATGATGATTGGAGTCCTCTGGTGAACTTCATTAGGTTGTATTTCCAGAATTCTTTGCGAACCGTTTGTAGCTCTTCCTCCGGCTTGCTCAATAATCATAGCCATTGGATTGCCTTCGTACATCAGCCTCAGCTTACCTGTTGGTTTGGAAGAGTCACCCGGATAAAGGAAAATTCCGCCATTAAGCAGTGTACGGTGCAAATCAGCTACCATAGAGCCAATGTATCTCAAAGAGTAAGGTCTGGATTTATCGGTAGAAGGAGTCTTGAGATAATCAATATACTGCCTTAAAGCATCATCCCAGTTGTAATAATATCCTTCATTTACGCTGTAAGACTTGCCTTTATTGGGGATTTTTACATTTTCTTTAGTGAGAAGAAATTCACCGATTGTAGGGTCGAAAGTAAAAATATGAACTCCATGACCAGTAGTATAGACAAGATTAGTAGATGAACCGTAAAGTGCGTAACCGGCTGCAATCTGTTTATAACCCGGCTGCAAAACATCATCCATTGTTACGGTTTCTTCTGAATTTACATCAAGTCTTTTATAAATGGAAAAAATTGTGCCGATGGTAACGTTTACATCAATATTAGATGAACCGTCGAGCGGGTCGTGAAGGAGAATGTATTTACCGGAACCCGCCCCGTTTTCATTAATTAATACATCTTCTTCTTCTTCGGAAGCAATAGCACAAATATGACCTCTTTTAGTCATTGCTCTTTTAATTACTTCATTTGAATATTCATCGAGCTTTCTTACCTGCTCGCCGTGTATGTTTTTGTCCTGAGTCATACCAAGTATGTCGTTAAGTCCTGCTCTCCTTACATCTCTTGAAATAATCCTGATTGCAAGAGTGAGATCGTTCATCAGTGACGTAAAGTCCCCGGTGGCTTCAGGATGCAGTTCTTCTTCCCTTGCAATATGCTGGGGTATTGTTGTAATTTTGGATAATGTTAAAGGCATATTAAACTCAATTTTAATCAATAATCAATTATATTACTTATAACATATGTAAAGATAACAAACTTATCAATAATTTGAAAGAGAAAATTAATTTTTTGCAAATTAATTCTACTTTTATGAATTTTCAGCAAAAACATTTGCCTCTTCAAAAATTTTCATTGCTTCCTTTAAATAGAGACAGATTTGTACCATGAAAAAATAAACTGCCTGCCTGCGAATCAGGACACAAAAAAACGAACAGTCAAAAAAATTAGAATAATATCAATATTTGCTTTCCAGTTTGGAATTATTTGGAACGAGATTCAAGTCATGTCCAAATATCACTCTGTCTTTTGTAATATTTTTAAGCAGCTTTTTGTTATAGTTAATTTTGCTGTCGTAAAAACTGAGTCTTAGTTTCAAACTCCTTTTTCTGCTTTCTATCCAGTAGTTATCATTTAATTTATCTTTCAGATTGAATGGCTCTTCGAATTGAAGATTTTTAATTTTTTCTTTCTGATACTTAATGTTATTTTCTAACTGTTTGATTTCAGTTCTCAAAGAAACCTCTTCAGATCTCAAATCTTTGAAACTGTTTTCTCTAGTTTTACAGATAGATTCGTAAAACATTCTCAATCTTTCGGCATCATTCGTCTTATAAGCATCCTGTACATTATTCCAGAATTTCTTAAAATAAACATTATTTCCGTTGAGGTCGGGATGCATCCTTTTTACTAATTGCCTGTAAAGAGCGGGTATTTCATATTGCTGCTCAATTATTGACTTGATATTTTTATCAGGCTCGGCATTAGCACTAATTGGCGACATACTTTGATTGTAAACGGAAGAACATTGATATTTTAATTTATCATTTTTTACAATCATATTTATGTAATCAATAATTTTTTC
>CAZIXJ010000595.1:0-2114 GCA_964542835.1 uncultured Hyphomicrobiales bacterium | reverse complement strand
ATTTTTGTAGTTCTGAATAATTACGCAGAAAACTATGTTTGAGAATTTACAAGAGAAGTTAGAAGGTGCTCTGAAGAAGTTCAGAGGGCAATCACATATTACAGAGGAAAATATCGTAGAGCCGTTACGTGAGATACGTCGTGCGTTGCTCGAAGCTGATGTTAATCTCGATGTAGCAAAAAAATTCGTAGAACAGGTAAAAGAAAAAGCAATTGGAACGGAAGTCCGCGGCAAACTTCTTCCTGACCAGTTGATAGTGAAGCTCGTCCACGATGAATTGCAGGAAATAATGGGTGGAAAAACTTCTGAACTGAAGTTTTCATCCTCACCGCCTTCTGTAATTATGGTGGCAGGTCTTCAGGGTAGCGGTAAAACCACATTCTGTGGTAAGCTCGCCCGAAATCTCCGAAAAAAAGGAAGGCAACCCTTGCTTGTTGCGGCTGACGTCCATAGGCCTGCTGCGGTCGATCAGTTGGAACAGCTTGGAAAAACAATTAAGATACCCGTCTATAAGGAAGACCACAAGGATGCAGTAAAAATCGCAAAAAATGCTATTGCTTATGCGAAGAAATTTGCAAGAGACGTAATAATAGTAGATACTGCCGGCAGAACTACAATTGATGAAGTGATGATGGAAGAGGTGCGGAATATTTACGATACCGTTTCCCCGACTGAAACTTTGTTTGTGTGCGATGCAATGATAGGGCAGGATGCGGTTACTACTGCCAAGGCATTCCACGAGAAATTAAATCTCACAGGTGTAGTGCTTACAAAACTTGATGGTGATACAAGAGGCGGTGCTGCTCTTTCTGTACTTCACGTGGTAGGGCAACCTATCAAATTTGTTGGTACGGGAGAGAAGCCTGATGCACTTGAGCCGTTCCATCCCGAAAGAATTGCGTCTCGTATTCTCGGTATGGGTGATGTGCTTACATTGGTGGAAAAGGCAGAGCAGCAGATAGATAAAAAGCAGGCTGATGAGCTTGAAAAGAAAATTCGTAAAAATCAATTTACACTTCAGGATTTTCTGGACCAGCTCAAAACCATACAGAAGATGGGTTCTATGAGGGACCTTCTTGGTATGATTCCCGGTATGGATAAAAAACTCAAAAATGTAAATGTAGATGAGTCTGCATTTTCCAAAGTGGAAGCTATTATTCATTCTATGACCATTTACGAAAGGGATAATCCAAAAGTAATTAATGGTTCACGCAGAAAGCGTATTGCAAAAGGAAGCGGCACTCAGGTGCAGGATGTAAACAGACTTCTTAAGCAATTTGCTGATATGCAGAAGATGATGAAAAGCATGACAAGAGGTAAGAAGTCTCGATTTATGCCTAAGCTTCCGGGTGGATTTCCGGGAATGTAGAGAATGTGTAAAATTTTGTCATTCTGATGGAGCGAAGCGACAGAAGAATCTATGAATCGCTTAATGCTTGGACTCTTCACTTTGTTCAGAGTGACACTTGAGATTTAAGATTTATTTCACAGTCTCGCAAATTTGTAAATAATTATGTATCAATATAATAATTGTAGGAATTGCAATGGTAAGACTTAGATTAAGAAGAAAAGGTAAAAAAGCTTATCCTGTATATGACATTGTTGCCGTAGATAAAAGAAAACGCCGCGATGGTGCTTATTTGGAAAGATTAGGTTATTTCGACCCTAACACCAGCCCAAACACTGTGCAGATAGATGCAGACAGTGCTATCAAATGGCTTAATCAGGGTGCCCAGCCTTCAGAAACAATCAAATTTATTTTGAGTTACGAAGGAATACTTCTGAAAAGACATCTTCAGTTCAAAGGTAAAACCGAAGCTGAAATAGAAGAAGCAGTAGAGAAGCATAAAGAAATCGCTCTCGGCAGATGGGAGAGAAGAAGAAGATTAAGAAAAGAAAGAAAATTAGCTAAAATAAAAGCAGCAGAAGAAGCCAAAAAAGCAGAAGAAGCTGCTAAAGAATAAGTATATAATAGATTATTAAAACCTGCTTACCAAATCGGCACTTCGACTATGCTCAGTGTCCGTTTGGTAAGCAGGTTTTTTTTTATTTATTGTTCAATATTCTATTTCGCAATAATAAGCGGTTCGGTGAGGACTGCGTCATTGCTCATC
>CAZIXJ010000594.1:0-2124 GCA_964542835.1 uncultured Hyphomicrobiales bacterium | reverse complement strand
CCATCGGGTTCACCCGATGGGAATCAAATCAAATATCATATCTTTTCTAAATTTTCAATTCCCTGCCTACAAAGGCGATGCACCGCCTCGTCTCTACGCTTGCCTCCTTTTGCTAAAGGAGTTCACTCGGCACAGACGAGACGGAGGATTTTTTCTTGTAGGGGCGAACCCATGTGTTCGCCCTTATTCTAAAGCCTTGAATATTATCGCATTAACTATACACCGAGATAAATCTCGGGGTAGGTGAATTATCAATGCTTCCAGAGATGTGTTACACAATTTTTAATAACATGTCTTATGCCGGTGGGCAAGAGTAGCGTTTTTTCAATTTGCACTGATGACTGCATTCGATTTAAGTTAAAGATTTGTAAGAAATGCTATAATTTAAAAGTATTATTATCGTTTATCAATGATAATGAAAATAAATAATTGTTGAACAAATACAAAAGATTACAAAATGATTAAATTTGGTACAGACGGCTGGAGAGGACTTATAGCCAGAGAATATACGTTTGAAAACGTAAGGAAAGTTGCTCTTGCTACTGCAAATTATCTCCTCAATACTATTCAGAATAAAAACTTATCTGCAGTAGTGGGATACGACGCAAGATTTCTGTCAGATGAGTTTGCCCAGGAAACTGCTCTTGTCCTTGCTTCTCAGGGGATTAAAACATTTCTGACTGATGATATTTCTTCCACTCCGCAGGTTTCTTATATGACCAAAACCAAAGAAGCAGACCTCGGGGTAATTATTACTGCAAGCCATAATCCTTCTAATTACAATGGCTACAAAATTAAAAGCAGTTTTGGGGGTCCTGCAAGCCCGGAACAGATAGAAAAAGTAGAAGATGAACTCAGAAAAATCGAAGAAGCTAACACAAAAATCGAGACAAAATCCATTGAATATTACATCAAAAATAATCTGATACAACTTTTTGATTCTAAATTGCCATATCTGGATAGATTAAAGCAAATTGTAAATATTGATTTGATTAAAGATTCAAAATTTAAAGTATTGTATGACCCAATGCACGGCTCCGGTATTGATACTATAAAAAATCTGCTGCCTGAAGCTGAAGAAATTCACGGCGAATGGAATCCGGGTTTTGGCAATATTGACCATCCCGAACCTATTGCAGATTGTCTGCCGGATTTGATGAAACTGGTAAAATCAAAAGATTATGATATCGGAATTGCCACAGACGGTGATGCAGACAGGCTTGGGCTTGTAGATGAAGAAGGAAATTTCGTTGATTCTCATAAGATTTATATGATTCTTCTAAAATATCTCTGGGAAGACCGCAAAGAACGTGGCGAAGTAGTAAAAACCGTTTCTTTAACTTCTATGGTGAATACCTATTGCGAAAAGAATAATATCACTCTTCACGAAACTCCGGTTGGTTTTAAATATACTGCTGATTTGATGAATAAAAAAGACGTATTACTCGGTGGTGAAGAATCAGGAGGCATTGGCACTAAACTACATATCCCGGAAAGAGACGGACTTTTTATGGCTCTTATGATACTCGAAGTAATGGCATACAAGAAAAAATCACTTAAGCAACTATGCGATATGCTCGATGAAGAATTCGGACCGCACAGATATGCAAGAAGAGATGTAAATGTATCTTTCGAGCAGAAAGATATGATTTTGAATGCTGCTGCTCAGAAACCAACCAAACTTGGAAAATATGATGTGAAAAGTATCGTGGAAACCGACGGATACAAATTCTTTGTAGATGGAGGATGGCTTTTGATACGCCCTTCAGGTACAGAGCCTCTTATAAGATTTTATGCGGAAGCGGATTCACTTAATATGGTAAACGAACTTCTCGATGAAGGCAGAAACCTTGCTTAGCAAGGTCGCTTCATAAATTAAAACAAATAATTTACTCCCCTTTATCAATACTTTTGCAGTTAGAATAAAGGGGATTTTTTTGGGGTATTTGTAAAAATTCATACCCCATACAAAACTGCTAATAATACTAAGTTGCTTTCAAACATTCAAGAGAAAACATCTGATTCCCAAACTCCGAGACTGTGTAAAAACTGACAAAATCAAGTGAAACATAAAAAACATTCCTTTAAAACCCCCTCTCCCACTGGGAGAGGGCTGGGGTGAGG
>CAZIXJ010000593.1:0-2127 GCA_964542835.1 uncultured Hyphomicrobiales bacterium | reverse complement strand
CTTTTGCATAATATAAAATTAATTTTAATTATACAAATTATTTTTTATTTTTTTTATTTCAGTTGCCACGAGTTTTTCCGGGCAGACACACAGGTTTGCACCTACATTTTTTTACTCGTCCCGATGAAATCTGGACGGTTGCATTATTTCTCAACTATCGGGTTTACCCGATGGAAATCAAATCAAATAACATATCTTTTCTAAATTTTCTACTCCCTGCCCACAAAGACGAGGCACCGCCTCGTCTCTACATTCTCATACGGGGCGGAAAACCCGCCCCATACAAATTATTACATCTTCACAAACTTCTCTACTCTACCACCAAACCTCACAAAATACACGCCTTTTGGGAGATGAGAAACGTCAATTCTTATCGGTTGCTGAGCGTAGTGGTCGTTGAGCGTAGTCGAAACGTCGAAATGTCCGTCATTGCGTACTTCGGCACTTCGGCTTCGCTCAGTGTCCTCAGTGGATATAACAACTTCCCCAAGCACATCATATATAGCGAACTCCTCGCTATTTGCAAAGGGCTGAAGCCCTTTGTTGCCAAAAGAGATTTCAATATAATCCGATGCGGGATTGGGGCAAATCACTGAGCTGAAATTATTTGTATTTTCCACATCCGATTGAATATCAGGCTTGAATATAGCAAGATATACATTAGCTTTGCCAAGTGGTTCTGCCGGGTATTTTTGATAAGAATTATCGTTTGTGGGCAAATCTCCGGAATTGGTTTGTCCTGATATGCAGATGTCTCCATCATCTGATAAACTGAATGCTCTTATTGCGTCTTTGTCATTTCCGCCATAGTATGTACAAAATTTCAATTCAGAAAAATCAGAATTTAGCTTTGCAATATAAGCATCAGTTACACCTATAAAGTTTGAGAACGGAGCATCATCCGTAACGGGCAAATCTTTTGATACTGTCTCACCACCAAAATATAGATTTTGTTCATCGTCAACGAAAAGCCCTTCAGGATGTTCTCCTTCACTGCCTCCGAAATAGGTAGAAGCCAAAAGTTCTTTACCGTCAGTTGAGATTTTAAAAAGCAGGCAGTCTCTGTTATTTGTGGAAGGCTTGTAAGCGTTTGCAGTTGTTTTGGCATCGGTAGATGACGTGCCACAGGCAACATAAGCCTGCCCAAGATGGTCAACGAAAAGTCCATGAGTTTCTGTAGCTTCAGTATTTGAACCTCCAAAATATGTACAATAAATAAGATTACTGCCATCAGGCTTGAATCTCGCTACGAACATATCTCCTTCACCACCATAGTTTTCTTGAACGGCACCATCAGTTATTGGTAAATCATTAGATTTTGTTCCACCACAAACATAAACTGATTTATCAGCACCGACTTTTATCGAAGGTCCTCCTGTATCATCATCAGAGCCACCTATGAAAGATGCCCAAATAACGTGTGAACCGTCCTCTGAGAATTTTACTGCTACCATATCTTTTTTGCCATTATGAGTATCGTCAAATGAATCCTCATCTATACCAATCGGTTTGGATACAACTGCATTAAGAATACCATATACAAAACCTTCATCATCTACAGCTATATCACGGAAAAACCCCCAACTGTCCGAACCATAATATGTTGACCATATTATTTCCGAGCCGTCAGGAGATAATTTTGTAACAAAACCATTTTGCTTTCCATAAAGATTATTTCGCCAATTTTTTGTTCCGTTAAAATTCTCCTGTAATGCACCGGATGTTGTTGGAAATCCTTCTCCTGCTCTTCCCCCTATGTAAACATAACCATATTCATCAACTTCTATGGCATAAGCACGGTCGTAACTTGGTCCTCCAACGAAAGTTGACCAAAGAAGCTCACCTTCGGGTGAAAATTTTGCAACAAATACCATCATTGGTCCCCAATTACCTGTAGATGGGCTGCCGGCATCATTATATTCAGTCATTGCAGCACCAACAGTTACGGGGAAATCCGATGACGAAGTACCTCCCGTAATATATATATTTCCTGCTTTATCTACTGCCAAATCTCTCGCCTGCTCGAAATCCGAACCACCTAAATAAGATGAGTATTTATGAGAATAATCGTCTTCAGAATAAAGACAGATAGAAGTAAATATTAAGAAATAAAGTATAGATCGGAAG
>CAZIXJ010000592.1:0-2131 GCA_964542835.1 uncultured Hyphomicrobiales bacterium | reverse complement strand
TTCGCATCGTATTTACCGCGCATCCCACCCAGTTTTACCCGCGTTCGGTTCTGCATATCATTGAAAGACTGCGATCCCTTGTCCGTGAAAATCAAATCGATGAAATCGAACTGTCCCTGCAGCAGTTGGGGCTGACATCCCTCATGAATCCGCGAAAGCCGACCCCGCTTGATGAAGCCAAAAACATCATCTATTTTCTGCGCAGTGTCTATTATGACGCCGTTGGCGATTTGTATGCCTATATCAAAGAAAATATTCCGGCCGACGATTTTGAAAATCCCGGGATTATCCAACTCGGATTCTGGCCGGGGGGAGACCGGGACGGCAACCCCTTTGTCACTTCAGAAACGACGGCCCTCGTGGCGGACGAACTCCGCATGACATTGATGAAATGCTATTATAATGAAATCAAAGACTTGCAGCAGAAACTGACTTTCAAGGAGGTGGAAGATCATATTGAAGCGCTGAAGGACCAGCTCTATGGCGCCATGTTTGATCCGTTGAAAACAATATCGGTCACGGAAATGCTCGGCCAGCTGAACCGGGTCAAAGAACTGGTGCTCGAGAGGTTCAACGGGATGTACATGGAATCCCTGGAGCGCTTTATCGATAAAATAAAAATTTTCAAAACCCATTTTGCAACACTGGACATCCGGCAGAATCATACGGAACATGAAAATGTAATTACGCAGATTCTCAAAAATGAAAAGCGGATCAAAAACAGCCTGGACGAGCTCTCAGAACAAGACCTGGTTTCGATTCTTGTTCATGAGCAGTTCACCGTCCATCCGGATCAATTCGAGGAAGAGATAATCAAGGATACGATTCAAACCATCTCACAGATTGAATCCATCCAGGAAAAAAATGGCGAGGTCGGATGCAACCGCTATATTATCAGCAATGCCGAAGATATTTTCGCCGTTCTGTTTGTTTTTGCGCTGTTGCGCTGGTGCGGCTGGAAAGACGGGAAAATACCGATCGATATCGTTCCCTTGTTTGAATCAATGGACGGCATGAAGCACGCTGAGGCCATCATGCGGAGGCTGTTTGATACCCCGGAATACAGGTCGCATGTCCGGTTTCGCGGAGACAGGCAAACCATCATGCTGGGGTTTTCCGATGGAACGAAGGATGGCGGGTATCTGCAGGCCAACTGGTCTATCTTCAAGACCAAAGAGGCTTTGTCTGCCGTTTGTGAGCAGAATCATATCAAGGCTGTCTTTTTTGACGGCCGGGGGGGACCGCCCGCCCGTGGCGGCGGGAAGGCGCATCAGTTTTATGCCGCCCAGGGCCGCCGCATTGCCAATCACGCGATCCAGTTGACCATCCAGGGCCAGACCATTACCAGCCAGTACAGCACCCGATCCCAGTTCATCCATCACTGCGAACAGTTATTGACTGCCGGTCTGTCGCCCGGGCTGTCCGAAACAGGAGACGATATCCCGGAAAAATGGCGGCGGATTATCGAACGAATGGCCCGCTTGAGCCATGAGAAATATGCTGCGCTCAAGAACCACGAACGGTTTCTGCCATACCTGGAGAACAAAAGCACCTTGAAATATTATGGCATGGCAAATATCGGCAGCAGGCCGGCCAAAAGGGGAAAAGCGGATAAGCTGGCGTTAAAGGATTTGAGAGCAATTTCGTTTGTGGGGTCATGGAGCCAGCTCAGGCAGAATGTCCCCGGGTATTTCGGTATCGGGACAGCCTTGAGGGCACTGGCTGATGATGTCGGTATCGACGAATTGAGGCAATTGTACCGGGAGGTGCCCTTTTTCAAAGCCTTGATTCTCAACAGCATGATGTCCATGTCAAAATGCTTCTTTGGATTAACGGCATATATCAGCAGGGATGAAGAATATAAAGATTTCTGGAATATCTTGTTTGAAGAATTTGAACTGTCAAAACAGATGAGCCTTCTTGTTTCCGATAGCCGATTCCTGATGGAAGAGGAGCCGATATCCAGACGTTCCATACAGATCAGGGAAAACATTGTCCTGCCGCTGCTGACGATCCAGCAATATGCATTCCAGAAAATCGATAAGAAATCAGACCATATGCCAACCTATGAAAAAATGATTCACCGGTCTTTGTACGGCAATATCAATGCAAGCCGGAACTCTGCATGATA
>CAZIXJ010000591.1:0-2134 GCA_964542835.1 uncultured Hyphomicrobiales bacterium | reverse complement strand
TATTTTTGACTAATCAGCCATAATTAGTTATTTTTGTATTGCTTTATACGCATTTTGCGTATTTGAATTTATTGTAATTATCATGAATTATTATTGAATTGAAAGGTAGAAATTATGGCTATTAAATTAACAGGTGCAGACCTCACAATAGAAAAGGTTGTCAAAATTGCAAGAGATAACGAACAGGTAGAGCTGGACGAACAAGCAATAGGCAGAATAAAAAAATGCCGTGCTATGCTTGAAAAAAAACTCGAAAACAGAGAGATAATGTATGGCATTAATACAGGGATTGGTGAATTTTCCGAAATAGTGCTTGATGATGACCAGATAAAAGATTTTCAGAAATACTTAATTTATAATCATTCTGCCGGAATTGGCAAGCCATCTCCGATTGAATACATCAGAGGTGCTATGGCAGGCAGAATTAACGTACATGCTCACGGTAATTCCGGTTGCCGTCCTGATATTACACAAACTCTTGTTGAAATGCTAAACAAAGGCGTTACTCCGGTAGTTTGTGAAAAAGGCTCAGTTGGAGCCAGCGGAGATTTGGCTCCTATGTCTCAGATTGCACTACTTATGATGGGCGAGGGAGAAGCATTCTACAAAGGTGAAAGAATGCCCGGAAAAGCAGCACTGGAAAAAGCAGGTATTCCAATACCGGGACTACAAGCTCGGGACGGACTTGCTACAATAAACGGCTCTAATGTACTTACTGCTATGAGTGCTATTCATCTTTATGATTTCAACAGACTACTCAAACAATTTGAGATAGCTGCCGCTATGTCTCTTGAAGCACTGCTTGCTAATATGAAACCATATGACAGAAAACTTCACGAAGTAAGAGGCTTTTCAGGAGCTGTAAGAAGTGCTTTATCAATTAAAAAACTTATCGAAGGTTCTGATTTGCTAACCGGAAAAGTGAAAACCAAAGTGCAGGATGCATATTCTATGCGTTCCACTCCGCAGGTAATAGGTGCGGCTCACGATGCTGTGAAATATGCGCGTTCGCAGGTGGAAATAGAACTAAACGGCGTTGGAGACAACCCTATATTCTTCCCTGATGAAGACCTTGCACTTTCAGGTGCTAATTTTCAGGGTACTCCCGTTGCACTGCCGATGGACTTTGCAGGGGCTTCAATTACGATGATTTCTGTTCTTTCTGAAAGAAGACTGAACAGAATGCTCAATCCTGCTTTAAGTCAGGGGCTTCCGCCATTCTTAACAAAAGGTGCCGGTATGTTCTCAGGAATGATGCTCAGCCAATATACAGCAGATTCACTGATTGTAGAACAAAGGTTGCTTTCCAATCCTGCATCAGTTCAGTCAATTCCTGCCGCTGCCGATCAGGAGGATTTTGTATCTATGGGTATGAATACTGCTCTTAAAAATGCTCAGATACTCGAAAATGCTTATGGGGTTCTGGGAATTGAATTAATGGCTGCTGCTCAGGCTCTTGACATCAGAGAATTTAAAAACGGTAAAGGTGTAAGTAAGGCATATGATGTAATCCGTGAACATGTTGATTTCCTTGATATTGACAGACCTCTTTACAAAGACCATAATACAATGAAAGAACTTGTGCAGTCAGGAAAAATTCTGGAAGCAGTAGAGTCTGAAATAGGAAGTCTTGAATAGCAAAAATTATTGATGATATTATTATCGTCAAACTATGAATTGAGAAAATATGGTTCCCTAAATCTACCTCTACCTCTCCCTCTGGGAGAGCCTTAAATTAATCACTGGCAAATTTAAGGAGTGAGGGTCATCATTTTCTTCTTTTTTATCTAATTTTACACACTCTCTTCATTTGGAGAAAAGTGGGTTGAAATATTTATCCTCCTTTGCAGGAGGTGCTCGCATACTTCGTGAGCCTCAGCAATGGTGCTGAGGAGGACAAAGTCGTAGAGACGAAGCGGTGCCTCGTCTTTGTGGCAGGGAAAAGAAAATTTTGAAATATTCATTCTTTGAGATATTCAATTCCACCCCGCTTTTGAAAATCAGAGATTTTCAAAACCACTCCTTGTCTGCATCCCGATAAAATCGGGGCAAGAGGGGAATTTTCTTATCCTCCATCCCAAACTCCGAGATTGTGTAAAAACTAATAAATCCAAGATTACGAAAATATATGATT
>CAZIXJ010000590.1:0-2136 GCA_964542835.1 uncultured Hyphomicrobiales bacterium | reverse complement strand
TGGAAAAAAGTGCAAAGAGGGCTTTCCGCAGGAAGAGTGCAATCCGTTACAGTAAGGCTTATTGTAGAGCGGGAGCGGGAAATTGAAAATTTCAAATCGGAATCAAGTTTTAAAGTAACTGCCGAATTTGAAACGGATGATGGGAAAAAATTCAAAGCAGAACTGAAAAAAAGAATACCTACTTTTGAGGAAGCTGAGAAATTCCTCGAAAGCATTAAAGACTCGGAATTCAATATAGAAGATATTAAGAAAAAGCCTTCTGTGAAGAAACCGTCTCCGCCATTTACTACATCCACACTTCAGCAGGAAGCCTCAAGAAAGCTGGGATTCTCAGTGAAGCAGACTATGGTGGTAGCCCAGAAACTGTATGAATCAGGAAAAATAACTTATATGAGAACGGACTCTCTGAATCTATCGGATACTGCAATAGCAGGTGCGATTGATAAAATTAAAACTATTTTCGGCAACGAATATTCACAGCCGAGAAGATTTACATCCAAATCAAAAGGCGCTCAGGAAGCTCACGAAGCTATCAGACCAACGGATATGAGCGTAGAATCAATATCAGGCGACAGAAATCAGCAGAGGCTATATGAACTGATTTGGAAAAGAACTACCGCAAGCCAGATGGCAGATGCAAAATTAGAAAAAACAACTGCTACAATTAATATTTCCGGTTCGGAAGAAAAATTTACTGCACTGGGTGAAATTATTAAATTTGACGGTTTTCTGAAATTGTATCTCGAAAGCACTGATGATGAAACTGAAGAAAACGGCAACGGCAAGATACTTCCACCGCTTAAAAAAGGACAAATGCTCAATGCTTCTGAAATAATTGCAAAAGAAATTTTCAAACGACCTGCACCGAGATATACAGAAGCAAGCCTTGTGAAAAAACTGGAAGAAATGGGAATCGGCAGACCTTCCACATATGCTCCAACTATCTCTACCGTACAGGACAGAGGTTACGTAGAAAAAACGAGCAAAGAAGGAACAAAACGAGATTACAAAGTAATTACGCTTAAAGATAAAGATGTAAATATTAATACAGAAAGTGAAATTACGGGAGCAGAAAAAAATAAACTATTCCCGACCGATAAAGGTTCTGTCGTAAATGATTTCCTTGTGAAATATTTTCCTGATATAGTGGATTTCAATTTTACAGCTAAAGTAGAGGAAGAATTTGATGAAATATCAAAAGGAAAAAAAGTCTGGAATAAAATGATTTCAGAATTTTATGATAAATTCCATAAGACAGTAGAAGAATCTGATAATATTTCCAGAACCGAAGCTATAGCAGCAAGACAACTCGGAGAGCATCCCAAAACCGGCAAGCCGATATTTGCTAAGCTCGGCAAGTTTGGTCCTATGCTGCAAATGGGCGAAACTGACAGTGATGAAAAGCCGAAATTCGCTTCACTTATGAAAGACCAGAGCCTAAATACAATTACTCTGGAAGAAGCAATTAAAATGTTTGAACTGCCGAGAAAAATTGGTGAAGACAAAGAAGGGAATGAAGTAGTTGCCCAAATCGGCAGATTTGGTCCTTACGTAAGGCATAATAAAACTTTTGCATCAATTACAGATGAGGAGCTTTTCACTTTAGGACTTGATGAAGCTTTGCAAAAAATTGAAGACAAGAAAAATCAGAAGAATAAGAATTTGATAAAAGAATTTGACGGTTCTGATATTAAGGTAATGAACGGCAGGTTTGGTCCATACGTTACAAACGGCAAAACCAATGCAAAAATCCCTAAAGATAAAGAACCTCAGGAGTTGGAATTAACTGATGCCGAGGAACTGATAAAAAATGCACCTGCTAAGAAAAAGCGTGGAGGCGGAAGAAAACCTGCTAAGAAAAAGTAGCGTATGGAGGATAGATAGCTCAGTTGCCACGAGTTTTAACTCGTGGAATAGATTAGTATAAAGCCTTATATTTTATGGAATTAACTATACCCCGAGATGAATCCCGGGGCTGGTGAATTATTCCCCCTCATTGCGAAACTCCGATACTTCGACAGGCGGTTGCTGAGCCTGTCGAAGTGCAGCACAGGTTTCGCAATGGGATTCCCAAATCGGACAGACTGTGTAAAAAGTCGAATAATACAATCTTTGACAACCCTCACCCCTTAAATT
>CAZIXJ010000589.1:0-2137 GCA_964542835.1 uncultured Hyphomicrobiales bacterium | reverse complement strand
AAAGATAAATTGCGTAAAATAAGTATCAATTCAATTGAATTTTTAGATACTACTTTGCTTGTGGGAGTATCAGGCGTTGGAAAAACTCAGATAATTAGAGCTATTCTCGCTTTGAAAAACATTGCGGCAGGAGATTCAGTAAATGCCGTTAGTTGGAATATTGAATTCAAAAGTTCCAACGGAAATAATTATATCTGGACTGGTGAATTTGAAACGCTGAAAGGTCTTTATGAAAAATTATCCAAAAATGAACAGGAAGAACCCATAAAGAAAAAACCTGTAATACTTAATGAGAAGATATTTCTCAATGGAAATGAAATTATCGGCAGAGATGGTGCAAATATTCTTTTTTTTGGGAATCCTACAATTAAATTATCGAGGTATGAATCGGTAATTTCGCTGTTAAGGGAAGAAGATAGCATTGCCCCTGCATACGCAGGATTCAGGAAGATTGTTTTAAGTTCTAACTCCGGAAATATCGAGGATAGTATGTATATGCCTGGAGTGCAGTATATTAAAGAGCTTGAAAATCATTATAATGAAATTGAGAGCATAAAAGAGCTTGATGAGCATTTTAAAATAAAACTTTATCTTGTTTCTGTTTATTATCCTGATATTTTTGATTATATTAAAAATAGATTCACGGAAATATTTCCTCAGGTAATTGATTTGAAAGTTTCGGTTTTTGAGAGCGATAAAGAGTATTATAATATTTATGAAAACGACCTTATGATACAGCTTAAAGAAAAAAATGTGGAGGACTGGATAATCGAAAAAAATATTTCATCCGGAATGTACAGAACTTTAAAGCATTTGTCGGAGATATTTCTTTCGGCAAAAGGTACCGTCATCCTGATTGATGAATTTGAAAACAGTCTCGGAGTAAATTGTATTGATGAACTAACAGATGATTTGTTCAGCAATATGGAAAGCAATATTCAGTTTATCATTACAAGTCATCATCCGTATATTATAAATAATATTAATCTTGATTACTGGAAAATAGTTACCAGGCAAGCAGGAGAGATTAGTACATATAGTGCAAAAGACCTCAATCTCGGCAAATCAAAACATGAGGCATTTCTTCAGTTAATTAATAACAAAGAGTTTTACAAAGGGATAAGCTCTTAGATAATGAACTTATATTTTTTACTGGAAGGAAAGCGTACGGAATTTCAGATTTATCCTGAATGGCTCAGGCATCTGGTACCGGAATTAAGCAGAGTTTATAATCCTGCCGATGCTGAGCAGAATAACTATTATATGATTAGTGGTATGGGCTATCCCTCTCTGCTAAATTTTCTTCAAACTTCAGCTTTAGAGGTAAATGAAATCGGGAAATACGATTATCTCGTTATTTGTGTGGATGCAGAAGAAGAGCGTATTCCCCACAGAGTATGGGAAATCTGGAATTTCATTGAAAAAAACGATATAAAGCCCGGCTGTAAACTAAAAATTATAGTTCAGAACAGATGCATAGAAAGCTGGTTTCTTGGTAACAGGCATATTTTTGAGAAAAAGCCCAAAAATAAACTTCTAAAAAACTTCATCAAATTTTACAATGTTTTTTATCATGACCCTGAAATAATGCCAAAATATCAGGGCTTTAATACTACGGCTGTATTCCACTATGAATATCTAAAATTATTGATGAAGGAAAAAAATCTGAATTATTCCAAGAAAAACACAAAATATGCCGAGCAAAAAAAATTCCTTGATGAATTGATTTTGAGAACTCAATTAAATACAGAGCATTTGAAATCATTCCGGTTTTTTTTGGATTTCATTGCTGAAATCAAAGAAAAAATTACGTATTGAATAAGAAAACTGATACTAAGTTGCTTTCAAACATTCAAGAGAAAACATCCGGTTCCTACCTGTGCCGATTTTATCGGTAAACTCCGAGACTGTGTAAAAAGTCGAATAATACAATCTTTGACAACCCTCACCCCAGCCCTCTCCCAGCGGGAGAGGGAGTTTTAAGGAATCATATATTTTCGTAATCTTGGATTTATTAGTTTTCACACACTCTCTCCGATTTGGGAATCCCATTGCGAAACCTGTGCTGAGCGTCGTCGAAGTATCGGACAGACTGTGTAAAAAGTCGAATAATACAATCTTTGACAACCCTCACCCC
>CAZIXJ010000588.1:0-2138 GCA_964542835.1 uncultured Hyphomicrobiales bacterium | reverse complement strand
GTAAACTTTATTTGGCTGTAATTTTTTGCAACCCCTTATTTGCATAGTAAGTGCTGAGGAAATGATGAAATACAAAAATATTAGTAAGATTTTATCAAAAAAAATCTTATTTTGTAAGGAAATTAAATATGTTATATTGATTGTTACGGATTTATTAAATTTGCTCTTTTGCCGATTGATATTTTTCATCAGGTGAAACCTGATAGAAAGCGCTTAACTGCCTTATCATTTTCTGCAATTCTTTGCATTCCGGCATAATAGATGAAGTAGCAAGATTTTCTACTGGCATTTTATTTACAAGCACATCATACAAATCTTCAATTTCATCCTGAGCAATCTGAATAGAAAGTCCTACATTATCATAAATATCCTGACGATATTTCGCCATATCATTTTCATTCATAAGATCATTTATTATATGCTTATTGAAAAGATTCAGAGTTTTGCAAAGCGTTTCGGGCTGGAATCCCTCGGCAAATCTCCTGATACCAATATCATCAATGTATTTCAAAAGAAGGCTTCTGTCATTACTTCTTATAGCTGCAAGAAGCAAGTGATAGAAAGTGCTCATAAAACAGATGAAATCATTCTCTTCCATTTCAATATATTTTCTGAATTCATCATTTTCGTTTAATCTGATTTCATCAATAATTTTATCTAAAGTATTATCTTTAATTTTTATCATATTTTCGTAAATAATCAGATTGGTACGTGCAGAAGTTTTCTTCAATGCTTCTTCATTTTTAAGTGTCCATTCGTCGCTGTGCCTTTTCATTTTTTCGAGCAAAAATAGAAGTCTTCTATGAATCTGGTATCTCGGAGTTACGTCCCATTCGAGTTCATCTCTTGTATATGAAGTATCTACTTCAAGTTTTCTGTCAATATATTTTACCATCCATATTCTTTCAAAAGGTTCTTCGCAAGTAAGATGCAAATGCTTAATAATATGCTTAAAAATCACACCGGGGTATCCGAGTATTTTCGGCAGATGAAATGCTTTTTTCTCTTCCCCGAAATAATATGATGTAGCAAGATTGAAAAGCTCCTGATGAGATGCAGTTCGCTCCGGGCTTGCATTATATACATCAAATCTTTTTAATCGGGAATTTTTCTGAAATATGGCGTTAATAAGCCTGCATAATTCTCTTGTGTGAATATAAGTAACCGCACTTTCACCTTTTCCGGCAAGTATATGAGAATCAATTTTATTGCCAAGCCACAAAGTAAGAAATTTATAAAGCGGGGCATACTGACACCAGTCGCTAAAAACAGCAGCAAGACGCAATACAGTACAGGGAAAATATTCGGAGTAATCTTTCAGCATTTCTTCGCATGCTTTTTTACTTCTTGCATAATGATAATCAGCATCAGCGGGTGTGTCTTCAGTAATTTTTTCGCCTTTTGGAGGAAATTCACAGGCTGCAAGTGAGCTTGCAAAAATAAATCTTTTATTGCATACACCTTTTGCATTTTCCAGAAGATTTCTTGTTCCTTGTACGTTGATTTTGTCATAAGCAGGATTATCCTGATAAGTAAAATCATAAAAAGCTGCAAAATGCAAAATATAATCCACACCACCTTCTATACGAAGATAATTCATAGCTTCGGAAACAGAATTCTCATTGGAAATATCACACTGTATCCATTTTAAATTTTTGTGATACGGTATATTAGCTTCTTTTCTCGACCTTCTTGCCAAGCCATAAATAAGGCAGTCTTCACGAAAATAATCAATAATATAACTACCCACAAATCCACTGGCTCCCGTAATCAATATAGTGGGCTTATTTTTCATATTTTTCACCTCTTTTCAAATTGCGAAAAAACATAAAAAGCAATAGTCCCAATATCAGATCCACAAACGCAGATAAAATTATTACTATTATCTGCGCTGCAAGAATAAAATAAAGCATCAGAAAAACAAATGCAAGTAACTTAATTAATATAATATACTGCAAAAAATATCTCTCTTCACACTTTTCCTGTATTGCTATTACGTATCCTATAGAAAGCACTATATGAAATACGCCCGCCTGTATTGCAAAAAACGGTTCGCATAATTCATTATATCCAAATAAACTGAACATTTCAGCAGGAAGTATTATTAGTGCCATGCCAATTAAAAAAGTATGCAATGC
>CAZIXJ010000587.1:0-2140 GCA_964542835.1 uncultured Hyphomicrobiales bacterium | reverse complement strand
GAATTCAGCGCTTTATAGTCTTTTTACCAAATAAAAATATATAAAATTTCAAATCTCATATCATTTTAAAAAAAATTTTCACTTTCGCCTTTGAACGACTATGTTTATTATCACATATTTTATCAATGGACTATAAAAGGAATGATCGCCTAAAAAAATAACTAGTCGATCCTTCTGCTATTTACTTGTCGCTCTCTCCTACCATTTTTCTCATTAATTAACTCTCATTAACCACCAACTTCAGTTGGTGGATCGCAGACTCTCACAATATCAAAAACGGTTTCAACCGTTTTTATCCAATTATTTAATGGCATATTTACAAATGCAAGGGTTTGAATCCTTATTGCTACTTTCCTTAATCATATATAAATAATCGTCTTTTACCTGCATATTAGAAATATTTTGCATTAGAAAAGAATTTAAATATCTAACATGACCATTCTTTATCGAAAAAATATCATATATCATTTCTCTATCTTTAGATAAATATAGGACTAGTAAATAATCTTTAATAATCTCAATATGACCAATTATTGTGAATGAATTCAGCCACTTATGCTTTTCACTAGTTGTCAATTTTGATAACTCTTTTTCTTTAAAGGGGATATAGTAGGGACTGTTTTTTAATTTTACGTCATAACTATTTAGCAATTCTCCATTCGAATTGTATTTGTTAATTTTATATTCATAAGGCACCATATTGTATATATTATCATTTTTATCAAGTGCTATTCCACCTCCATAGGTTGGGGGTACATTCTCAATATCTATCGCATGTTTTCCAAATCTCTTGATAATTTTATTGTTTTCAGAATATTTTATCATTGTTGTCATTGAATCATCAATAGCATAGAATCTAAAAAATATTTTCTCATTAACAGTGTTAATTCTTATAATATCAAAAAATTTTGAATAGTTGATTGTCTCTAAATATTTACCATTATTTTTATAAACATGCGTTTGAGAGGAATTTCCATCATATATATTTATATTACCAGATTTAGTCTGATAACCAAACTTTGGCCATGAATACTCACCAGGTCCCTGTCCTTCTCTACCAATTGTCTGTATGTATTTTCCTTTTTGATTAAATTGATATACTTTCTTTCCTCGAAAATTATCGATAATAATAAAGTTTCCATTATTCAAAACTACAAAATTTGGAGTCATAGTAGTAAGTATACAATTATTGTTTGTCTCTAATTGGGTAGAATCAACCAATTCTAAAAAGTCAGATGCTTTTATAAATTTTTGCTTTGCATTGATGAGATTATTTGAATCGTTTTGCGTGCATGATATTACTAAAAATAAAAAAAGAAAAAAGATAAGTTGTTTGTACTTCAAATTATTTTGCCCCTATTTTTTTATATTTTATAACTATTAACTAAAATAAAATGATAACTGATAACATTCAACCGATAACCTTATCACTTCTTCTCCATCATCTCAAACACCACTGGCGTAATAAACAAAGTCAACACCGTTGTAAAAAACAACCCGCCGATAATCGTCACAGCCAAGGGTTGATTGATTTCCGCATTACCACCATAGCCAAAAGCCATGGGCAGCATCGCAACAATAGTCGTCAGCGTGGTCATCATCACCGGCCGGAATTTATCCTTGCTGGTTCGCAAAACCGCTTGCCGAACAGTCATTTCCTGCTGTTTCAGCGCCACCATATAATCCAGTTTTACAATCGCGTCATTGACCCCGATACCAATCAGCATGACAATCCCGATGATCGAGATGACATTGAGACTCAATCCAAAAATCATCAGACCCAGCACCGCCCCCATAAAGCCAATCGGTACAGTCAAAATAATATTGATAGGATGAAGAAAGGATTCAAATTGCGCTGCTAAAATCAAATAGACAATCACTGTCGCCAGCAAAAAGGCCTTAAACAAATCAGAAAAAGACTTTGCTGTTCGCAGACTTTCGCCGGATAAAAAGACCTCCACATTGGGGGACTGATTGGTACGAATCCAGTGATTCAATTCCTGTGTCAAAGTCGTAATATTCTTCGTTGGCGTATAGGCCTCCACAGAGATCACACGTTTTTTATTGACCCGTTTTTGTTCCAGTACTTTCTCTGTTTTGGTAATATCAAAGAGTTGTTCGTTTCGTAATGGCAGATTCC
>CAZIXJ010000586.1:0-2141 GCA_964542835.1 uncultured Hyphomicrobiales bacterium | reverse complement strand
ATCTCTATCTTATGCAAGATACTACACTAATGGATTATTGCTTGCTCAGTGATACTGTACAGTGTGATACCACAGGTGGATGCGAATGTGAAAATATTGAGCCTTGCACACCTGATTGTCCAAGTATTGCATGGGAAAAAGGTGATTACCCATTTAATTTTACAAGTAATGATTGCCCGGGATGCGAAGTTACTTTTGAATATTTTTTTAGGACTGGATGCAACGGACATCAGGATCTTCAAATAACAGAAATGAACTTAAGTACACCGGGTTGTGATGATTGTACTGTAGCAGAGCTTTACGGCGAGTCTATGAGACGTTTAATAAGAGATAATCCAATGGGATTTACTCCAACTGGTGAAGACCCGAGAGAAGATACTTGCTCAACTATTTGGAGATTAGGTATGGGAGGCTGTTGGGCAAAATGGCTGTTAGCAATATTTGATTATTCAAGCGGTTATCCATTCCCTATTGGTTATGAAGTGCGTTGGAGTCAGTGTGACAGTAGCGATTGTTGCTTCCAAGAATATTTAGTTTGCCGACATTCTGATGGAAGTGTATCAACTTCAGCTTTGGGAGACCCGGGTATTGTAGATTGTCAAGGGAAAGTATTTGATTATATTGCTCCTTGTTCAGCAAAATGTAGCTGGCTTCAAAGCGTAGAGGGATTTATTGGACCTACCGAAGATACAAGCGGTACACACGGGAAGCTGATAAATTATCCGCGTACTGAGAATTATTATGAAATTGCTTTAAATACTGTAGTAGAAAGTGATTATGTATTATTTAATATCAAACATGCTGAAGGAAAACAATGCAAAATAAGTTTGTTTGATATAAACGGTAATTATATTAAAGAAAAAGAATTTAATATAAATTCAAATCTACATCACGCATACATAAAAACGAATAATCTAACTTCAGGAGTTTATGTGTATTCTGTCGAATTAGACGGAATCAAGATATTCTCCAACAAAATAAACATTGTCAAATAAAATGTAATAGTACGGATGGTATTTTACCGTCCGTACTTTTTAGATGGAGTAATTATGCAAAAAATTACAATCTTTATATTAGTATTTTTAATTTCATCGAATATTTTTGCCACTCACAATTGGGAATTATCATTCGCTCAATGGAATGAATATAGGGTAGATAGGATTGATTGTATTGATTCTAATTATTGTATTGCACTTGCAACAGATACTTTTACAGTAGTATTTAGGTCAACTAATGGTGGTAAAGAATGGGAAAAGGTTCATGATGAAAGACGAAAAAAGAGTGGATCACCACCGATCCCACATACCAGTTTTGATATTGACTATACAAGCGAAAATACTTTTTATTTAACATATGATTACGGTATGATAAAAAAAACTACAGATATGGGTAATACTTTTGATACTTTAGAGTTATTTAGTAATGAACATGCATTAATTCGAGAAATGCATATGTTAGATGATAATAATGGAATTACAGGATATTTTAAGTATATATGGGTAACAAATGACGGATGGAAATCCTGGCGAAGAGTTATGAATAAAGAATCACACCCTTATTTTGGAACTCTTGATTTTTGGATGTTTAGTGAAAATGACTTTTCATATACAGATACCAGAGGTTACTTTTGGCGCACATCAGATGGTGGTGAAACATGGAATGGAGCATATTTTGATAAAATTGATTCTGTTTATCCGGCAATGAGTAATTATTGCTTTGTTAATGATTCAATCGGGTATATGTGTGGATGGGTAAGAAGAAGTTATGGAGATACATCAAAAGATATAATATGGAAAACTACAAACGGAGGAATTTCTTGGGATTTGATATATAATATGGACTATGATACAACAGAATTTCAATGGAACTGGGGGCTTCAAAAAATATCATTTAAAGATGAATTAATCGGTGTAGCTGTAGGGCAAATGGGAAAAGTATTAAGTACTACTGATGGTGGTATAAATTGGGATTGGGAATTATTGAAATTAGAAAATGGTGAAATAGTCCATAATAGAGCTCCATCTATGACAGTGAGTTATACAGGTGATCATCCAATAATCACAGCTTATTTGGATGGTATATGGCGAGGAACACAAATACCGACAAGTATAAATAATACTGCAAAGGAGCAAAACAAAATA
>CAZIXJ010000585.1:0-2144 GCA_964542835.1 uncultured Hyphomicrobiales bacterium | reverse complement strand
ACTGATGGAGCTGACATATCTAATCTCGGCATTGTTGATTGTAATATAACGGGAAGTTTTAGTGTCGGCAGCTTGGTGGGATATAATAATAATTCATCCACAGTGAGCAACAGTTACAGCACAGGCAATGTAATGGGAAATTATTATGTCGGCGGTCTCGTGGGATATAATTATGATTCATCCACAGTGAGCAACAGTTACAGCACAGGCGATGTAAGTGGTAATAATTACGTCGGCGGGCTCGTGGGATATATTAATAATTCTAATGTGAGCAACAGTTACAGTCTGGGCGATGTAAGCGGTAATAATCATGTCGGCGGTCTCGTGGGATTTAATTATTTTTCATCCACAGTGAGCAACAGTTACAGCACCGGTGATGTAACTCGCTCTTCCGGTTCAGGTACATTTTTTGGTGGCTTTTGCGGGAATAATTATAATTCAACAATTGAATATTCTTACAGAATTGGTGATGTAATTTATGATGGCGGTACTGACCCGACTGATAAAGGTTTTGTTGGTTCTCAAGGTGGTTCAAACACATATACAGATAATTTCTTCGATAGTGAAGCATCAAATCAGAATACCGACGCAGTCGGAGCCGCCACTCCGAAAACAACATCGGAGATGAAGGACTTTAATACCTTTACTGATCAATCTGACCCTGATTTGGATAACGCATGGGATTTTATTAATAATCCAAATGATGATGCTGCAAATGATGATGATTGGGATATGGACCAAGACTGGGAAATTAACAACGGCTATCCGATTTTATCATGGCAAAATGATTCTGATAATATACTTGCATTCAGCGGTGGACTTGGCACAACTGCAAGCCCGTTTGAAATTGATAATCTTACTGATTTGATGGTATTATCTTTATCACCACAATATTGGGATGCTGAATTTATTCAGACTTCAGACATTGATGCAACTGCCACACAATACTGGGACGATGCCGATGATGATGGAGACGGACATCCTTATAACGACTTAAATGATTTAACTTCAGCAGGGAATAATGAAGGTTTTTCTCCAGTAGGCAATTCCACAACACAATTTGCCGGTGAATATGACGGGCAAGGCTACACAATATCCAATCTTTATATCGACAGAAGCGGTACAAATAATATTGGCTTTTTTGGATATACAGATGGAAGCACAATTGAGAATCTTGGGATTGTTGATTGTAATATAACGGGAAATTTAAATGTCGGCGGTCTCGTGGGAAATAATGATAATTCATCCACAGTGAGCAACAGTTACAGCACCGGCAACGTAAGTGGTACCGGTGTTTACGTCGGCGGTCTCGTAGGTAGAAATTATTCATCCACAGTGAGCAACAGTTACAGCACAGGCAGCGTAAGTGGTACCGGTTTTTACGTCGGGGGGCTCGTGGGAACTAATGATGATTCAGATATCAGCAACAGTTACAGCACCGGCGATGTTAGTGGTAATAATTTCGTCGGGGGTCTCGTGGGATATAATTATAAATCAGATATCAGCAACAGCTACAGCACAGGCGATGTAACGCGAACTTCCGGTTCAGGTACAAGTTTTGGTGGCTTTTGCGGAAGAAGTTACAATAGTACTATAGAATATTCTTACAGCATTGGTGATGTAATTGGTGGTGGTTGGTTTGATAAAGGTTTTGTTGGTACTGAAAATGGTACAAACACCTATACAGATAATTTCTTCGATAGCGAAGCATCAAATCAGAATACCGACGCAGTCGGAGCCGCCACTCAGAAAACAACCGCAGAAATGACATACTCACTTACATTCCTCGATGCAGACTGGGATTTCCTTGATGAAACAGATAACGGAACAGATGATGACTGGGGAATAAATTCAACTGATAATAACGGCTACCCTTGGCTTGAATGGCAGGGCTTTACAAATGATTTGGGATTATTGCCGACACTTTCAACAACAAATATTCAAATTATCGGAAATGAAAAAGCCAAATCAGGCGGAGAAATTACAGATGAAGGCGAAGCAGCAATTACCCAAAAAGGCGTCGTCTGGAACACATCAGGCAGTCCTACTCTATCAGATAATTATACCAATGACGGAAGTGGTGATGCAGATTACGAATCAATAATGAACGGGCTGGAAGTAAATACTCAATATTACGTAAGAGC
>CAZIXJ010000584.1:0-2144 GCA_964542835.1 uncultured Hyphomicrobiales bacterium | reverse complement strand
AATTAATTAAACTTTAACATTATTTTTTTTATAATAAATTTAAAAAATTTCGTATTTTTTACTTTATAATTTTTACAAATTAATATATTTTATCTTATGAGAAAAATAATAATAAGTTTCATTGTAATATTTTCTGTTTTTCCACTAATGCTATCTGCTTCGGAAAAAGAACTGAAAAATGAAATAGTTGCCTTCTATCCTATCGGGGGCTTGCAATACAATTTATATAATGCCAATTTTAATTCATTTCAGAATATGGTAGATTGCGGACTATTTGAAAACGGTTCCGGTTTGGGGTCATCTGCATTTCTTTTTTTTGAACGACCATTTTCCGATAAATTTCATATTGCGCTCGGTTTCGGATTAAATGAAAAATCAGGCAAGATGACAATTAATAATGAATTTTATTCCAGAAGTTCCAACTCTCTTTCCGATGAACTCGTAAAAACCGACAACATTCTGGATATATCTCTGAATTATTTTGAAGTTGTACCGGGAGTTAATTATTTGATAACCGATGATTTTTTTACGGGCAATTTGAGACTTTTTACAGGATTCAAATTTTCTTTTTTGAATACAAATACTTTCAGTCAGAATGAAGAGATAGTATCACCTGATTACGCTGTATTTACTTCAAATGAGAATTTTACTCAAAACCGACTTATTGCTGCAGATAATATTTCATCGGCAAATTCTTTGCTTTACGGATTAAATCTTGCTATAGAAAATATGATAAAAGTCGGAAACAGTAATTATTTTACACAAAGGCTTGCTTTCGATTACTTTTTCAACGATATTACTCAGGATGCAGAGTGGAAAACTTATGCTTTAAGATTCGAACTTGGATTCAGATTCGCTGTTCACAAAAAGAAAAAAGTAATAAAACCAAAACCGGCTCCTGCTCCTCCTGCACCTGAACCAAAAGAACCTGTAATTGTAGAAGAAGAGCCTGAACCTGTATTAGATGTTACTATTGATACTGATGAATCTGAATTTAAAATTCAAACAGGTAATGAAATTTTGGCTTCAGTACCAGTAGTAAATGCTGTATTTTTTGAAACTAATTCTTCTGAAATTCCCGATTCTTATTTGATGGATGATACGGATGCAGATTATTTCAATATTCATCCTCTGTCTGCTCATTATTATGTAATACCGAGAATTGCAAATATTATGAATGACAATCCAAATGCTGAAATTACTTTAATTTCATCTGTCTCGATAGATGAAACTGAAAATGGAATTGAACTTTCAAGACAAAGAGCAGAAAACGTAAAGTCTGCATTGAAAGAACTTGGCGTAAAGCAGAAGATACAAACAGATACGAGAATTACTCCTCAATTTCCTTCCAATAATGAATTTAAAAACGGAAGACTTGAAAATCAAAGGGTAACAATATTTGTAAAAAATGCACAATTACAGGAATATGTAGATATACAGAATTTTGCTGAATTGTCAGGTATTCTGAAATTTGATTCAAAATTAGAAAATATTGAAAATGTAAATGTAAAATCAAATTTATCAAATGAAGAATTAATTGTAAACTCTTCCGGCAATTATTCTATATCATTTTTAAGAAGATTAGACGATAATGCTAATAATATTCCTGTCATTATAGCAGCAGAAAATGGAAATGTTACAAAATCTGACACAACTATTTTAAATATCAATCAATTAGAGAAAAAAATCATTGAATTGAAACTGGATAATTTTGAAGCAATTTTAAGATTTAACTATAACAGCAGCATTCTTTCAAACGATAATCAACTGCTTCTTGCACAATTAATTAAAAAATTACCTGAAGGAAGCACTATTGAAGTACTCGGAAGTGCCGATGAACTTGGTACTGCACTTCGCAATCAGGAACTTGAGCGTGAAAGAGCAGAAAACACAAAACAATTTATCTTGAATAATACAGATAAAGAAATAAATATTATTACAGGAACTAATGAAAAGAAATTTGATGAGTCAACCCCGCAGGGGAGATTTTTGAACAGGTCTATCATTATTAAAGTAAAATAATTCATTTTTAGATGTGCCATATTTGGAAAATGTGGCACATCTCAAACTATAGCCTCTTAAGGAACACACAAGAGTGATAAAAGCATTATTCTGTATAATTAATTTGATAAATGTGGAATTTC
>CAZIXJ010000583.1:0-2148 GCA_964542835.1 uncultured Hyphomicrobiales bacterium | reverse complement strand
ACAAAGTAGTAATAATGAAATCAAAATATCCAGGTGTAGTTGCAAATCTAAATGTAAAAAACTATGAATATGTTAATCGGGGTATGCCGCTTATTACAGTTATTCGTAATGATTTGCCCAAAACAGGAATTACATATATATCTGACCAGAGTATTGGAAAGGTGAAAATCGGTCAGGAAGTATTTATAAAATTTCCGGCTTATCCTTATCAGGAATATGGTATTCAGAAAGGCAGAATTACTGATATTGCGGCTGATGCAAAAATAATTGAAGGTTACGGGCTGGCATACGAAGCGGAAGTTTCTTTTGAAAAAATCAATTCACGAATAAATTTGAAATACGGAATGCAGGGAAATGCAGAAATCGCTACAGGTACTAAAAGACTTATTGAATTGGTTTTTGAACCGATGACTAAGGTATTTGACTACATCGAAGGAGTGCAAGACGGGAACTAATGGCTAAAGAAAAGAGAAATAACGACCCTAACCCTGTCAATTCTGAAATAAAAGAAATTATCAGAAATATTCCATTATTTTCCGGATTAAACGATGAACAGATATATTCCATAGCCGGTGCTTTCAGTCATAAAAAATTCAGACTTGGAGAGACGATAGCTGAAAAAGGTGAAAAATCCGACAAATTTTTCTATGTATATAAAGGCGAAGTTAGAAAGAAGGATTATATTGATAGTCAAGTGCAGAGTCTTGGAAAATTCAGAAAAGGGGAATTTTTCGGTGAGATTTCATTAATAGATGATTTAAAATGGGAATATACAATTTCCTCTGCTGACCCGGAATTAATTCTGATTTATGCTGATACTGATAATGAAAATCTAAAAAAAATCATTCCTGATATTAAAGAAAAAATTGCTTACTACCAACTATTCAAAAAACTAAGAGATGTACTTGGTACATCAAGCACTTCCGATGAACAAGTCCATTTACTCACACAAAATGTATTTATCGAAAAATACACGAAAGGAGAATACGTATTTCATCAGGCTGAAAATAATACTTCTCTTTATTTTTTATTATCGGGACAAATTGATTTATACCGCGAGAAACTGGATACCAAAGCGTTGGTTGGGTTAGCTAAAGCGAATGATTTTATCGGTGAATACGGTGTAATATCTGGAGCTTCTCAGGGCTATGATGCCAAAGTTTCTGATGATGCAGTATTAATAGAAATTCCATTAAATACAGTTCAATTAATATTTAATTTCAATCCTGATTTTTCAGAAATATTACAAAAGAAAATAAATGCTTACGAATCGGAACTTGCAAAATTCCAAAGTGGTGGCTCTTCCGATGACAGAGATATATTCCCTGAATTTAAAAAAACAGGTGAAAAGAAAATCAGGCGTTTTCCCTGGATGCACCAGCATGATGAGAGCGACTGCGGAGCTGCCTGCCTTACGATGATTTCCAAATACTATGGTGTGAAATTAAGTATGGGGCAGGTACGGGAAATGGCAAATGTAAATGTGGAGGGCGCCACAATGGGTGCAGTCTGCCGTGCAGCAGAAAATCTGGGATACAGGGCGCATCCATACAAACTTGCATATTCAGGGCTAAAAGATATTAATCTGCCTGCTATTGTGCATTGGGAAGGCTATCACTGGATAGTTTTATTTAAAACCAATCAAAAATATGTATGGTTAGCCGACCCGGCTCTCGGTATCAGGAAACTTACACACGCTCAGTTCAGGCAGTCATGGACGGGATATGCTATAGAACTTGATGCTACACCAAAGCTAAAAGAAACAAAACCGGCCAAAAGTTCCGTTTACAGATTTTTAGATTACCTTAAGCCTTATAAATTTTATTTCTTTGAAATATTTATCGGCGCTCTTATACTGAATATTCTCGGACTGGCATCTCCCCTATTTATTCAGAGTATTATAGATAATGTAATTGTCTATAAAAACATTTCCTTGCTTAATATGATGCTCTTTGGTATGGTGATGGTAATATTTTTCCAGACGCTTACCTCAAGCATACAGCAGCTTGTAATGATATATGTAACTACCAGAATGGATTTGAAATTACTTGCTGATTTTTATAAGCACGTATTAAGCCTGCCAATGAAATTCTTTTATTCGAGGAAAACGGGTGATATAATCACAAGATTTAGTGAAAACAGCAAAGT
>CAZIXJ010000582.1:0-2153 GCA_964542835.1 uncultured Hyphomicrobiales bacterium | reverse complement strand
CATTGACCATTGACCATTTTCGTTAATATTATTTACTAATTCTTTTTTCATTAGCTTCACATTATTATAGAATAATTCTCTAATGCAAACTTAATAAACGTTTTTTTTATATGCAAGTATTTTCATAAAAAAAATAAATATTATTTTTCCTTTTCTCACCCTGCCGCCAGTCCTCCGATATACTCTGCGAACCTGTTATATTCAGCCTCGTATAGCCGAAGCAGTCAGCCGCAGTAATGAGCAATATGATGAGGAGGAATGGCATAGGGTTATTTAATATATTTTAAATGAACTTAAATTCCACACACCTTTTACATCTTTATTGAAAAGATAAAGTTTGCTAAGAGAAACACCGGCAAATATCATTTCATCAACGTTTGCCAGATCAAAATCTAAAGAGTGCCCCTCAATAAATGAAAAATCTTCCAAATTATACCTTTCTAAATACAAATTATTTGTTTTGTTAACATCTGAATAAATAATAAAAATTTCATTTTCATGAATCAGAAAATCAAAAATATCTTTATTCCAACTATTATTGAGGAAATTTGATTTTGAGTTTAAAGCACTAATTTTACGATCATTATAGGAATATTTTCTAACTTCATTAGAATCAATGTTATAAACAATTATCTCATTGCTGTAAGCTGAATAAAAGACATTTTTCGAATATATGAATTTGTTTAAAGTGTCAAGTATTATTACATTATTATTGATTGAATTAATTACAGCTAAATTATGATATTTACTCATTTTATTTGTTAGGTTTAAAATTGATAAAGAATCATTTAATATATTTGAAATTGGTTGCAACATTTCTAATGAGTATTCATTGTCAAATCCTAATAGTGAAACCTTGGTAGATTTATTTTTATATTTTTTTAATAATGCAGTTTTATATATAGCTGACGCCTCATTCTCAATAGTATCTATATCAAAATGATGAAATATTCTTGATATTGTATATAATGAATCTGAATGACTTTTAATTATTGAATACATCTTTATTAAATCAGGATATCCTTTATATAAATCTTCCCAAAGTTGTTGTCTTGTTTTGCCTTCACTTGGGTAATAGTAAAATTTATCTTCTTTACTTATACTGTATTCATCATACAATTCAATAAATTCATCATTAAATATTTTTAATAACAAAACATCGCCTCTTCTAGGGTCAATTGTTGTAATTATATCATTATCAACTTTGGGATGAAGGATAGAAAAAAATCCAATGTTTTTTAGCATCAAATCTTTTTTCTTTATTTTCTTTGTAATATCAACTTTGCCTTGATATTTGGTGAAATTTGGAATATGGCATAAAAATTCATCTTTATTATTGAAAATCATCAAATCATTTAAAGATAAAATCTTAATCTCTTTAAAACTACTACTGCTATTTATTATTACACTATCAAGGCTTGTACGTTCTTGAACAAAATCAACTAAACTTATATCTTCTTTTTCTAAAACAATCTTGATGTCAAACTCTTTAAGTTGGCTTTTATAGATATTAATTGAATTAACGGCACAAAGTCCACAAGCCTTTGTATTTACAATAAAATATGCAGTCTGAGCATCTAAGCATTCTACTTTAACAAAAAACAGAAAGACTAAATAAAATAATAATTTTTTCATAATAAAACCTCATAAAATAAAAAAAATGGAGGAGATTGCTCTCCCCCTATTAAGTTCTATTGAGCATTTTGCTCCCAAATATTATAGTCTTCATAAATTGTTTGTTCATCAATTTCATAAACCCTAAATTCTTCTTCTTCACCATAATAATGCAAACAACCGTTTATATATCCTTTACCGGTTGATGTGGATGGTTGGTTTGTAAATAAAAAGAAATCATTGATTTCTTCACCACCAGGATCCGGTTGTGGCACAATTCCATCAACTGGAATTTCAATAGTTATTGTGTTTAATTCACCAAATATCAATAACCAAATTGGCCCGCTGCCTTTGAAGCGTAAACAATCTGCTTCGCTTTCTAAATCATCACAATAATATGCAGTAACAGTTCTGGTATCTTTGCCACTATGTTTTATATCAGCCATCAAACTGGAGGATTGTAAAACAGCAAAAGATATTACAATATAAATCATCATTAAGTTTTTCATATGAAAACTCCTAAAAATTATTTTCAAAAA
>CAZIXJ010000581.1:0-2154 GCA_964542835.1 uncultured Hyphomicrobiales bacterium | reverse complement strand
CTATTTTTTTTTCAAATTATTTATATTCCATCCAATTAAAATTAAATTTAGATAAATACATATGAAGAAACGAACAACTTAAATTAATAATTCATTTTGCTTGAGTGGAATCTACATAATCAGAAATTTCAATTATAACTGAATGGAAATTAATTGATTTTTTTATTATTATTTTTTATTCCGTATTTTTGAATTTTATATTTGGATGAAATGCTGTATGGATTTATTTGTTTTAACCGGACATAATGATTTTATCGGGCAAACCCGTAAGCCATGGGTTAGCATTGATACAAATAAATTTATAAATTACCTTGAGGAATTTGGATATAATATTGAAAAATCCGAATTTCACAAAATTCTGAATGAAAATCCCAATATCTCGGGTGAAACCATATTTTATACTTTTCATCAAAAATCGGAAATAAGAGAGTATATAAGGGATGCGATGTATTCCCTTAATAAAAATAATAATATTATTCCATCTTATGATATGCTCAAATGCCACGAAAACAAAGGATTTCAGGAAATACTCCGCAAATCTCTCAGCATCGAAGGGCTTAATTCTTATTATTTTTCTTCTTGCGAAGAACTTGAGAAATATGAAATTAGATTTCCCGTTGTATTAAAAACTGTTGACGGTTCTAATGGTACGGGTGTATTCCTGTGCAACAGCAAAAATGACATACTTAATAAAATCAGCAAATTTGATAAGCAGGATATATTTACTAAAATTGATTTATTCAGAAGAAAATATCTGCGTAAAAAGAAGCAATATCCCCTCTATCCCGAATATACGAACGAATCGGATTACAGACTTTATTCAGACTACGTGAAGCACGAAAAAAGATTCATACTGCAGGAATTTGTACCTAACCTGAAAAATGATTACAGGGTGCTTATTATTTATGATAAATATTTCGTAATGAAAAGGCACAACCGAAAAAATGACTTCAGGGCAAGCGGTGCGAAAAAGTTTGATATAAACTTCGTTCCTGAAGAGACACTGTTGAATAAAGCAAAATATTATTATGAAAAATTTGATTCGCCTTTTTTATCAATAGATTTGCTTTTCGATGAAAGAGACGATGATTATAAATTAGTTGAATATCAGGCTTTGCATTTTGGTATTACTTCAATTATCGGGAATGATAAATATTTTTATTATGAAGACATATGGAAGGATAAACCTGCAAATAATCAATTTGAATATGAGCTTGCATACGGATTAGATAAATATATCAGGGAAAAGAAATATGGTATTCTCTGAAATTCTGATTAAAATTCCATATAAAATTATGAGTTTTATTTCCAATAAATTATTGAAAAAAAACGAAATCTGTTTTTATGCCGATAGCCCGCTTGATTATGTAATATTTAAAAATATTCACAGGCATATACCGGAAATAAAAATTGTATCGAAAAATCGCAAAGTACAGTCAGAATTGGAAAATATCGGTGTAGCGTCAAAGATATATCCCGTTTTCCCTTCTGTGATAATTATGGCAAGGCACTCGCTGCACAAATTTCCTGATAAATCAATAATTAAAATCGGGATGAGGCATGGAGCATACCATTTCAAAGAATTCATAAGAGCAGAAAGATATAATGCATTTGATTTATTTTTGCTCACATCTGAAGCAGAAGTAAATCAGGCAAATTCTATCGGCATAAAATCAGGAGTTTCCGGCGGTTTCCCAAAAATTGACGATTTATTTTCTGAATCATCTATTGAGAAATCTAAAGAGTTCAGAAAAAAAACTTTCATCAGTGACAAACCCGTACTTCTATTTACTGCCACTTGGGAAAATTCGGGGCTTTCCGCAATAAAGAAGTGGTATGACAAACTTAATTTGCTTACAGAGAGATATAATATAATGGTTACTCTTCACCCCTGGGTAGCTGATAATAAGCAAAATATCATTAAAAACACAGAAAATGTTTTCTTTATAAATGAAAAAGATTTAACGAAGTATTTACTTGCGGCTGATATTATGATAGGGGACACAAGTTCTGTAATAGCTGAATTTAATGCACTTGATAAACCTGTAATTACTTTCAGAATTGAGAAAAAAGGCAGACTGCCTCAGGAAATTATAGATATGTTTTTTTTGAATTGTTTTGAAAATAAACCACAGGGTTAACCCTGTGGTTGCA
>CAZIXJ010000580.1:0-2154 GCA_964542835.1 uncultured Hyphomicrobiales bacterium | reverse complement strand
GTGCAGAGCGAAAAGAAAGTGTTTGATTTTACCGACGTGGTAACTTACTCACAGATAAACGGCTCAAAACTTACAGTAAAATCTATTTTGGATTACACTATGCCGAATGAAATGGGGCAGTTAATTAATTTCGGTAAAATCTTTGAGGAATTAGTAATACTTTCTCAAAAACGTGAGTATGCCGTGCTTGAATCCAGATTTAAAAATACCAATAATCTTGAAGAGTATGAGCAGGAAATTTCAAAATTACGTGCAAAATATGATTTAAGTTTTAATTTTAAACACGAGCAAAACTCAATTAATCAGATTTTGGATAATCTGAAGTATTATATCCAACAGGTAAAAAGCGGAGAAATTAAGAAAATATCTTGGGGCTACAACTACATTGATAAAAAATTCGGCAGTGCTTTGCCTACGGATTTATCTGTAATCGGAGCGAGACCAAGTGTAGGTAAAACCACATTCGGAATAAACGTATTTCTGAACAGAACGTACCATCAGGATTTGACAGGAATATATTTTTCTTTTGAAATGACAAAAGAGCAAATACTTACAAAAATGCTTTCAAACCTTTCATTTGTCGAAAATCAAAAAATCAGGAATGCAGAATTATCCGACGATGAGGAATCTAAAATTTTCAATCACGGTAAAACTTTAGCTACAAAAAACGGATATATAATTTCAGATGCAGAAGCAAGGAATGTAAGTTACATCAGGAAAACAATCAAAGAGTACAAAAGATTGAAAACAGGGCTTGACTTCATTGTAATTGATTATTTCCAGCTTATGCAGACAAACAAAAAATATCCTGATACACGGCAAACAATGAAAGCCGTATCAAACGAACTGAAAGCAATAGCACTTGAATATCAGGTAAATATTACTTTACTCGCACAGCTTAACAGAGATATTGAGCAACGAGCAAACAAAATTCCAATCCTTGCTGATTTGAAAGAAACCGGAGACCTTGAGCAGGATGCCGACTTTATAGGTTTTCTTGTGAATTGGAAAGAGAGCGGAATGCCTACGGTACAAATTAACGACCAAGATGCAAGTCCGGCAGGTACTGACGGTTTACTTGGTGTTATAGTAGCGAAAAACCGGCACGGGGATACAGGTATTGCACATTTGAATTTCAATAAACCTATGAACAGGATAAAAATGCTTACTTCTGCGGAAATTGAGGAGCGTATGCAAATGGGTAAAGATTACAGACAAAAATTTGTTTACTCTGTACCACCGGCACAAGAAAACAATGATACGCCAAAAGAAAACAAAAATATCAAAAAATATGAGGGATATGATAATGACGCAGGATTCTAATAAAATTTACATAGCAGGTAAAATTACAGATTTACCCGACTATATCGTAAAACCGAAATTTAAGGCTGCTGAAGAGCTTTTAATTAAAATGGGATATAAACCCTTCAATCCATACGAAAGGCTCTCCAGATACAAAGGAAAGTGGAATTATCGGCAATTTATGAAGGTGTGTCTGAATGTTTTATACAAATCTGATTATGCTTATTTTTTATATGACTGGAAAAACTCCCCCGGAGCAAGGGAGGAACTGAATTTTGCAATTAAGCATAAAATACCTGTTTTCAACAGTCTTGAGGATTTGAAAACATACACCAAAAGCGGAAGCATTAAAACTATAAAATCGGCACGAGATAGCTTTTTAAAACAAATTATTAATAATAACTGGAGTAAACTTTATGAAAAATCAAAAAAACATTAATGAAGTTTTGAAGTACAATCTTCAAATAACTACCGAAACACAAATGAGATTTCTTACAGCTTTTGAAATGGTAAGAGGTATCGGACTTGAAAATATTAAAAATACAGAATGGTATAAAGCAAGTAATGAACTAAAAGGCTTTATTGAGTTTTACGAAAAAAGAGAAAATCAAATTACAGAATTACTCGACAGGCATTATGATTACTCTATAAAATTATTGCTTGCAAACACATTCAGAATAGAACAATTATTTGCTTTTTTATCAGAGCAGGAAAAAGACCCGAATATGAAAATGAATTGTATTCCTGAAGTGCATCCTGATTTCCATCCGATAGATAACCTGTTTTCTTATGAAGATAAAACAGCTTATTCAATCGAATTACCTGCAAGTGAGCATTTAGAGGAAATAAGAA
>CAZIXJ010000579.1:0-2155 GCA_964542835.1 uncultured Hyphomicrobiales bacterium | reverse complement strand
GATAAAAATGAAGGAGAAGTATCAATTTATGAAACATTTTCGGGATACATTTCATTTGAAGTTAAAGATTTCTATCTGATTGCCGGTGATTTTAATCTTGATATAGCAGGTGGGAGTCTTTTTTCAGGTGCATTCGGAAAAAGAAAAATGGCGTCTTCTGCTGCTGACGTAATATTTCTCGGTAACGGCATCAGCCCCAACAGGTCAACTATGGAGCAGGGGTTATTCAGAGGTGCAGCAGCAACTGCAAATCTTTATTCTTCTTTTGGAAAAATACGCATTTCGCCATTTTACTCTAATATTACCAGAGGGGCTACCGTAAATGAGAATAATACAATTACTTCAATTTACAGTTCAGGGTATTACAGGACTGAAACAGAAATCTCCAAAAAGAATATGCTTCGGGAAGTGCTTTCAGGTTTGGATGTCAGTATTAGTAAAATGAATTTAATATATGGATTTACGGCGTATTATCTGAATTATGACAAAGAAGTTATTACATCAGCACAAAGTAGTTTTAGTGGTAAGAAAGGGATATTTGGTTCATCATATCTGTATTATGATGTCCGGGATAATTATTTCAATTTAGAATTGAGTTTTGATGCTAACAAGAATGAGGCTTTGATATTTAACTATGAAAATATCCTGCAAAATTCCAAATTTGCATTTAACTTCAGGCATATTTCACCTGATTTTCGCAGTAATTTCGGTAATGTTTTAAGTGAAAATTCATACATTGCCAACGAAACTGGAATATATTCAGGTTTTGAATCGAAATTTGATAATATGAGAATCAATTTCTATGCTGATTTGTATAAAACATACAAGCCTACGTACTTTATTCCTATGCCTGTAAAAGGACTGGATATAATGTCAGAAATTGATTACAAAATTGATTCTAATCAGGATATTATTTTAAGATTGAAAAGTGAGAATAAATCTGATGCTTATAAAAATGAAGAAGCTAATGCAAAAAACCTTTATCAGATTGCAAAAAATTATTTAAGATTGGATTATTCAGCGAAGATCAATAAAAAATTTGATATGAGAATCCGTTATGAAACAACTTTTAATATTTCTGATTATAATAATGAAAACGGAAATCTTGCTTTTTTTGAACTAAAATACCTTAGTAATAATATTTCTGCAAATAGCCGTATTACCTATTATGATACAGATAGTTATGATTCGGCAATATGGCTTTTTGAATATGCAGTGCCGGGCTATATCACTACAGTACCGCTATACGGGCAAGGTATAAGATTAACTTTTGGTTTGAAATACAGTATATTTGATAAACTTGATTTGAGGATGAGATTTGCATCAACAGTTAAGAATAATACAAGTGAAATTGGCAGCGGGTATGACTCTATAACAGGAAATAAAAGAAGCGATTTAATTTTACAGTTGAATTATTCTTACTGATTAATAAATCCTGCATCTATACTGCCAACTAACTTACTTTGCAAATGATTACAAATTATTTAGTGTATTTTTTTTCATTAATAATCCCTCTTTCTAATTTTTACATCAAATCTGCCATCTGTTATTCTTTTTTTATCACCATTTTCAGCTTCTACAATACCATTGAATATACATGAAAAAATAATATTTTCAGAATCAGTAGTATCATAATTAACTATCTCAAAACTATTTGAGTCCTTACTGTTTTTTATGATAATATTTGAATAAATCTGATACGAGTCATTAATTATTCCTTCAGACTTTTTAGAACATTCTAAAAATTTCAAAAAAGCCTTATTTTTAATTTTTTTATTAGAATCTAAATAAAAGTCTATTTCTACCCAAGAGCCTGTACCTGAACATCCATTTTTTTTCCAATCTTGATTTTTTGCAGCAATTTCAAAATAACCATTTTCTTTTGAAAATTTACCATAAGAATAAAGCGATTGATCAGTCATAAAAGAAGAAAATTTTGGTAAAAAAACTTCACCATCTATTTTACATCCGAATGTTTGTTCGCCTGTGGTTGTGATTTCAGGTAATTGTTCTTCGTATGTACTTGTTGGATTAGGAGAAAAATCCCAATCACATCCTGTTGCCAATAATAATACTATTATCATTGGCAATAAATATAACTTTTTCATTCTATTCACCTTTAAAAATTATTTATAATATTCATCCAAATTCCATT
>CAZIXJ010000578.1:0-2176 GCA_964542835.1 uncultured Hyphomicrobiales bacterium | reverse complement strand
ACGGGTGGTTTTGTATATCAATTAAATCAACTAGTTATGTTTCCGAGAAACCTCAAAGCGGTCGTATCGACAATACATTCAGATTGCCCGGAATTTTTACACCCAAAAGGTCGCCTCTCTCCTTCGGACCGGACATGCGGCGGATACGCCGACGGATACCCCATCAAGGGATCCAGCGCAAAACAGCGGGGGCATTCATCCTCGGTTGGAATCTCAATTCATCAGCCGCATCAAGGTGGAGCCCATCCGGGACAGCCGGCTGGTGGATGTCGGAATCCGGGCCCGGGACCCTCGGATGGCCGCTCGAATGGCCAACGAGCTGGTGCGGGCCTACATTGACCAAAACCTGGAAACCAAGCTCCAGGCCGCCAAGGACGCCGTAAGCTGGCTGACCCAGCGGATCGAAGAAGAGCGAAAAAAGGTGGAGGGCGCTGAAAACGCTCTTTTGGAATACAAAAAAGAAAACGATATCATCACCGATTTTTCCAGTGATTCCGAGAATATCACGGCGGAGAAGCTGGCGCGTCTGAACGAGCAGGCCATCGAAGCCGAGTCGAAACGGGTTGAAGCCGAGACCCGGTATCAGCAGGCGCTGGCTCTGAAAGACAATCCGGACATGCTCGACTCCATACCCGAAGTGCTCGCCAACAATCTGGTTCAGGAAATCAAAAAGATGGAGGTGGACCTCTACAACCGGATGTCGGAGCTATCCAAGAAATATGGCCGGAACCATCCCAGAATGGTAGCCATCCAATCGGAATTGGATGAGCTGGAGGCGCGCAAGGAACGGGAGTCCGCGCGGGTTATCAGCTCACTCCGCAACGAATACCAGCTCGCGCTGGCCCGGGAACGGTCCCTGAAAGACGCCTTGAATAGTCAGAAGCAGGAAAGCCTGGAGCTCAACAAAAAGGCGATCCAGTACAATGTTTTAAAAAGACAGGCGGAAAGTTCCAAGCAGATGTACGATCTCCTGGTTAAGCGGTTTAAGGAAACATCCCTGACCGAGGAGATGAAGACCGGTAATATTCGGATCATCGACGAGGCCCAAGTACCGCTGTCCCCCATTAAGCCGAATAAGAGACGGGCGATCCTCCTGGGCGCGGTTCTCGGATTAATGCTGGGCGTTGGCCTGGCCTTTATATTGGAATACCTCGACAATACAGTCAAGACGCCCGATGAGCTACAGAATAACCTGGGTATCCCCTTTTTGGGGCTGGTGCCAGCTTTCAGTATCCAGGAAGACCTCAACGGATATGCCGGGGACCTGATTTCATTGCGAACCAATAGTTCAAACCCAGTGGAGGCCTTTCGACACGTCCGTACCGCGCTGCTTTTCTCGTCGCCGGAAATGGTTCCCCAGGTGATCCTGTTCACCAGCGCCGAGGCTAGTGAAGGGAAGACCTTGTGTGCCGCTAACTTGGCCGTAACCATGGCCAAGGCCGAATCTCGGACCATTCTGATTGAATGCGACATGCGTCGCCCCCGGTTGTCTCATCTTTTCGGCCTGGAAAGAGGGGCCGGCTTGTCTTCCATCATTGTCGGCACCGTATCCAATCCCGAGGATGAAATCATCTCAAGCGGCCTTAAAAATCTGGATATTCTGCCTTGCGGTCCGAATCCCCCCAATCCGGCGGACCTCCTGGGCTCAAGCAGCATGACCAACCTCATTGAGGAGCTCAGAAAACGCTACGACCGGATTCTTCTCGACTGTCCGCCGCTGCTGTCGGTCACAGACGCCACTATTCTCAGCCAGAAAAGCGACGGTGTGGTCCTGGTTATTCAAGCGGGGGTGACCCCCCGCCAGATGGTTGAAAACGCGGTCAACAAGCTTCGACAGGTTGGCGCCCACGTCTTCGGCGGCGTGCTCAATGGCGTGGATCTACAGCGCAACGGATATTACTATTCCAGCTATTATTATGGAGATGATGGCTTGAGCAAGACCGATAAGAAGCGGAAGAAAAAGCGATTGATTTCTATCTGACTGACTCAGGTGACATCCAGGGGAAGCCGTGGACTGAATGTTGCCGCGGACGGCATCGAATCCATGGATTACTTCCGGGTAGCATTGCAACCCACTTTATGCCTCGATGTTTGATACCCGACCATGCGGCAATCTCTACCCGGCGATTACCACATCCATCCAATTGACCCAAACCCGGCTCTCGGCGCATAGTGA
>CAZIXJ010000577.1:0-2183 GCA_964542835.1 uncultured Hyphomicrobiales bacterium | reverse complement strand
TGTTACTTTTTCCTGAGGTGCAAGTGTACTTCCGATTAAGTTATTCAAATCAGTAGCATCAATACTAAAGCTTGGTTCAGCATCTTTGATATAAATATCATCTATTACCGCAGGATATTCAGTTGACCTGTTAGTAATTGAGAATTCTTCAGTTACAGGCGGGTCACCTTGTTTTAAATTACCATAATTGTGATATGAGTTTCTAACTGCAAGATTTGTGGTATAATAATTCACTTCAATAGTAGTATCATTTCCTGCACGGTCTGTGAATATAATTACTGCACGTGCATCACTGTTAATATCTTGTACTCTGAGCCACCAGTTAGTTCTTCTGTCCACTCCCGGAACAAATTCATCATAACCAAAATCATAGTTAAATGATTCACTTTGTTTGAGAAGAATCATACCGAGATTGGAAGTTCTTTCAGGGTCATTCGGAGGGAAATTAGGGTCAGTACCCCAATCCTCTACATAAGCATCATCAGGTCTGGTAGGATCTTCAGGTACACTGCCGTAGCAATCCATTGTCCAGTGTGGCTGCGGAGCAACAGTATCAGGAGTTTCAAGATTTGCAAGTGCTACGGAAGTAGGGAATCCATATGAATCCCATGCATCAAATCCATAAGCATAAGCTGCAAATTTATCCTTACCTTTTAATTTATAAACTCCGTCCACAGGTAATTTTATAGTTTTTGCTTTGTATGGTCTGCCGTCAGCACCGGCTGAGTTTGCAAACACTTCACCCGGATGACTGTCAAAACCTGTAAGAGGCTGCCATTGGATATCTCCGTTTACTACTCGACCGAATTCAAGGTCATCAGGAATACCGCCATCAGGAGTAGCTTTGTAAACAAGATTTATATAGTTATGCTTAAAGCCTACACCACCCTTAATACCCGGTGTATTGAATATGATTTCATCCTGATACTGCTCAATAGGAGTAAGAGTAAGCATAAACGGATCACTTTCCACCCCGTCATCACTCATACCGGTATTATATTGCATTATCATAATTGGTTTATTACCTGAAAAAATCATCGGTCGTTTTGGTGCCTCATCTACATCTGCTCTTCTTGTAATCCAACCGTATCCCTGCTCACCACCGGGGTCTCTGATAGTTGCAATCTGGTTACCGTCACGATAAAGCCTTGTATTCGGTTCTTTAGCATAAGCTCTCATCCACGAGTTTTTATCACGGTCCACAATAGGAGAAAAATGGTATTCCGTCCCCCAGGTAAATGTAGGCAAATCCTGCTCAATCATAAAGTCGCAGGCAGATATATCACGGGGTACATACGCGCAAAAATTACCGGAAATAACGGCAACAGGCTTATTGGCATCAACGATAGAACCTGTAACATCTGCATATGGTCCTTCAGCAGCTATTAACCAAACGTCGCCTCTCTGTAATATTTTTGTCTGAGAATCTCCCGGTTTTAGTCCGGTAGGAGTCTGAGTATTCATATTACCGCCAAGAGTGAAGCGAACTTTTGTTTCATCATATGCAGCTACAATACTTGTATAACTTGTAAACCACTGGAATCTGGCAGAACCGGTGGTAGGGATAATATCTTCCCATGATGACACAATATAATGAGTACCAAGTGAAGATGTAGGAAGAGCAAGATAACCGTCAGATGTATAGCGGTATCTCGTTACTCCATATGCTACGATTGGTGCTTCAGCAGTAATAATAATACCTCTTTCGGGCCAAACCTGATCGTCCAAAGGAGGCTCTCTGTCGGTCTTTCTGTATGGCTGTCCCATTCCCGGCTCAAGTGAAAATTCAATTATGTCGTAAGGAACGGTTACTTTTGTTTCAATATGACCCAAATCAGGTATTTCAAGCGTTACAGGTGTTTGCTCGCCTGATGAAACATAAATTTTCAGGGCGTTATTGGCGCCTGTTTCTTCCCAGCATGGATGGAAAGTCAGTACAAATTCAGTACCCTGACTGTTTGCTCCAAGCATTTTGGGCAGATTTTCTCTGATTTCTTCGATATCCGTATAACCTTTTGCCATTGCCAGTGCAGGCATTAGTAAGAAGGCTACCAGAATTAGTAGAACATTCTTTTTCATCGCATTATCCTTTGTGATGTTTAACAAAAAACTTTTTATTTTAAAATCTCTATATTTATACATTTTTTTCACCTTTGTTACATTTTAAAAAAAACTTTTTTCAA
>CAZIXJ010000576.1:0-2185 GCA_964542835.1 uncultured Hyphomicrobiales bacterium | reverse complement strand
AAAGACGTTCCAAATCATTACTTCTAAGCATTTCTTGCACAACTTGAATGTCGTTACAACTGAACTCATTTTCGTTTTTTTTGATGACTTTGTGAGTCTCGGATGAATATGTTAAAAGAATAAATAATCAAATAATAATTTTTTACTTTAAAAAAATTTATTTATTTTGGAATTAATATCTTTTGTAAATCTTAAATTGAGTTTCATATGAAAAAATTATTACTTTCAATACTTATAATCATTCCATTATTCACATTTTCAGCTTATTCTGGAAATTATTTTGGTGCAGGTGTGCATTATTTATCTCCACTATCTGATGCGGCGGATTTGAATGAGGCTTCATTAGGGATGACTATGCACTATGAGAACAGGAGCTTCTGCCAGTTTTGGTATGGTTTCAGATTTGATTATAACGGACTTGAGCCTCTTGCAGATTTGGAACCAGGTACAAATTACTATGAGAGTGCGATGGTATTTTCGCCCAATGTGAGATTTAATTTTCTCGGTTCTAATTGCAGGGAATATAATATTGTGCCATATGCTCAGGGTTTGCTTATGTTCAGTTCTCTTGATAATACTGATGATTTGAGTAATTTGGGTATAGGTGCAGGAGCCGGTGTTGGTGTGGCATACAGCTTTTCTCTCGCAAAATTATGCTGGATGCTCGATTTGAACGGTATTTTCTCAGCTCCGAATGTGATTTACCGTGATGAAGACAGAGATGTTTTTATGTCTGCTAATGTAAGTCTAACGTTGAGTGTGAGATTATGATGAAAATTAAATACTACTTATTTTTAATCTTTCCGTTATTACTTCTTTTTCAGAGTTGTTCATCTGATGTAGTACGTGATGATGCGGTAAGAATAAAAGAAAAGCATCGCGATAAATACGAAAAAGTTCCCGGCACGGAAAAAATCCGAAATGCATCCACTCTTCGCGGTAATGTGGACAGAATTGAAAAAGTCCGCTACATGTGTGATGACAGCGTTACAGGAGAAGATGTTTTCGTTGTGTTTCAGGATAGAATTGAAGGAGCAAAAATTGAGTATATTCCGATTGATTACGTTGACCTTGTCGGTGTAAAGGAAAAGGTGAAACTCGACACCAACTGGTTTGAAAAATATAACGACCCGCTGAATCCCCGTGAAATGCGTGAAGTGCCTGTAGTAACAAGAGAAATGGATACTTGCGACGTAATCTGCGATTGCGGACCAATTGATTTATCCTGCCCTAATATTCCCTGCAGACCCAATACAATAAAAGAAAGATGGTATTTTATGGAATATAAGGCTGCATATGCCGCATACACTGATAAACTTCCATATTTGCTCGGCGAAGAACCTATGGAGGCTTATGCTGCCGAGATTGCGGCTGGCATTAGATTTGGAAACAGACATCAGTGGGGTATTGGATTGTCATTTTTTACAGGAGTTCCTCTGTATAACTCGCTCGATGAAGAAATTCCGGTAATAGACGGTATTCTGGAAGAAGCAAGCCGAAAACCTGCTATTATGCTTTATGGCAGATATACTTTCGAAGAGCTGTGGTGTATGTTCCCCTTTATTTATGGTCAGCTCGGTGTTGGTATAGATGATTTAACTCTCGATTTCTGGTCATTTGATTTGGCTTGCAATGATTGTAAACGTGAACTTGAAGTAAATGACGGATTTGAAGCTGATGGTGAAATAGCCTTATCATATGGATTTGGTGCAGGAATGGAAATACCCGTTTCGTGCAATTTTGATTTATCATTTGATGTAGGATTCAAATCTTTAGCTATTGGAGAAAAAAGCAATATCCCGATAAACGGAATTTTAGTGCCTGAAATACGAAGAATAAATATGTTTATTATCAGGCTTGGAGTAACAATATAAGGTGATGAAAATGAAAAAAATTATATATTATATATTTTTTGCAACGCTGAGTTTGATGATGCTATTTGCGGTTCAGTCCTGCGAATGCCCATGTGATGAAGAAGTAGTTCAGGAATTTGTATGCCAGCCGAGAGATATTACGATAAATGAATTTATTCCTGATTTACTTCCTGTTGATTTGAATGACGTAATCATCAATAATGAAACAAATGTAATAGAATCAATAAATTACAATCCTGTAGATTCATTCAGCATACATACATTCAAATTTCCCGATGATATGAGTACATCCGGCTCATTGCCAAATGACC
>CAZIXJ010000575.1:0-2187 GCA_964542835.1 uncultured Hyphomicrobiales bacterium | reverse complement strand
ATCTCTATCTTATGCAAGATACTACACTAATGGATTATTGCTTGCTCAGTGATACAGTACAATGTGATACTACTTATGGTGGATGTAATTGTGAAGAAGTAGAACCATGTACTCCCGATTGCGATAGTATTGCATGGGATAATTGGGAGCCACTTAATTTTACGAGCGAATTATGTCCGGGATGCGAAATTACTGTTGAATACGTTTCAAGAAAGGGTTGTTATAATTACCAAGATTTGCAAATTACAAAAATGGATTTGAGTACACCGGGTTGTGACAATTGTACAGTCTCTGAACTTTATGGTGAGGCAATGAGAAGAATAATTCGCAAAAACGATATGAATTTTTATCCTACCGGAGAAGACCCAAGAGAGGATACTTGCTCAACAATCTGGAGAGTTGGAATGGGAGGTTGCTGGGTATATTGGACGAAAATCATTATAGATCCTGTTACACAATTACCTAGTTTTGGTAAAACCGAATGGAGACAATGCGATAGCAGTGATTGTTGTACTCAGGAATATAAGGTTTGCAGGTCTGAAAGTGGTAGTATAACAACAACAGCATTAGGACCTCCACAAATAGTTGATTGTGAAGGAAAGATGTGGCATTTCTGGTTCTGTGAGGCTAAATGTAATTGGTTGCAAAGTGTAGAGGGCTACATTGGACCTGCTGATGATACAAGTGGCACACATGGCAAAGGCATAGTTGAACCTTCAACAGATAATTCAAATAAAGTAGCATTTAACACCAGAGTAGAAAGTGATTATATAATCTTTAATTTCAAATACTCACAGGGCAGAACTTGTAAAATCAGATTGTTTGATATTAAAGGTAACTATATTAAGCAAAAAGAGTTTAATATAAATTCTGACTTACATCACGAATACATAAAAACGAACATTTTAAACTCAGGAGTTTATCTCTATTCCATTGAGATGGATGGGATTACGATATACTCAGGAAAAATAAATATTGTAAAATAAATTGAAATACTCCTGTTGGATATATTCTGACAGGAGTTCTTTATGGAGAAAATAATGAGAAAAATAATTATATTTATATTGATTTTTGAATTTTCAAGTTTATTCTCTGCTCATAAATGGCAGTGGACACTCCCCGATTGGGGCGATTATATATTATTAAGTATTGATTGTTTGGATTCCAATAATTGCTTAGCAATAGGAAGAGATGAATTTTCTGTTGTATTAGGTACTACAAATGGAGGTAAAATATGGAATATTGTTCATAGTGAAAAGCGAAAAGATAAAAATGAACCAATACCTATTCCAACAAATTGCTGGGATATAGATTATACAAGTGAAAATACTTTTTATATAACTTATGATTATGGTATGATAAAAAAAACTACTGATATGGGCAAAACATTTGATACTGTTCAAATATATAGTGACAGCCAATATCGTGACCTAAGAGAAATGTTTATGTTAGACGATAATAATGGAATGACAGGATATTATAAATATGTATGGGTAACAAATGACGGTTGGGAAACTTGGCGTACTATAGAAAATGAACATGCACCACCATCTTTTGCAGCACAAGACTTTTGGATGTTTAGTGAAAATTATTTTACTTATACAGATAACAGAGGTTATTTTTGGAGAACTACTGATGCAGGCGAAACATGGAAGGGAGCATATTTTGATAAAATTGATACAGTTTATCCCAGTATGTCTCATTATTATTTTGTAAATGATAGTTTAGGTTATATGGTTGGTAAATTACGAAGAAAAGAAGTCATCGGACAGACATCCAAGGATATTATCTGGAAAACAACAAACGGTGGTATCTCATGGGATTTGATTTATAATAAGGAATATGAGGAAAATTCAGTACAATGGAACTGGGGGCTGCAAAGAGTAGCATTTAAAGATGAATTGAACGGTGTGGCAGTAGGTCAATTTGGTAAAGTAATAAGTACAGCAGATGGTGGTGAAACTTGGGTGCAGGAGTTTTTAGTTTCACCATATAATCAAAGCGATACAATAGAATCTTCTGCTACAACTATGAATGTAACTTATGCAGGAGAAAATCCAATCATTACTGCAACTCTAAGTGGAATCTGGCGAGGAACACAAATACCGACAAGTATAAATACACATGCACGAGAGCAAAACAAAATATTGACATATCCCAATCCAAGCAATGATTATCTTTATTTTC
>CAZIXJ010000574.1:0-2196 GCA_964542835.1 uncultured Hyphomicrobiales bacterium | reverse complement strand
TTAGAACAGCTAAGAATTCCATTATTCGACGATCGGCAAAGAGCATTAGATGCCAGAAGGTGGTCAAGAGCATTGAGCCGCCATCTCAAAAAGTTCTATGGAATACAGTCCAAAACCGTAACGCGAGGATTAGGTGAAGTCGTTTTAATTTTAGGAGAATGATAAATAAATTTCAAATAGGTTTTTTGTCTCTATTCTTAAGTATAGGATTTAACTATGGTCAAAACAACGAAGTGTTATTGGACGATTATGAAAGAATTGCCATAGCTCCGTATATTCCAAGTAAATCAGGATATGAACCAGCAGCTGAAAGGATGATTACTTCCCGACTTCAAAGGCTCATCACAAAAAATGGAATGGGTTCAGAAGGTTTTGACAAGAGATTTATCATTACCTCAAATTTCTCAGAGATTACAAAAGACATATTAGGAACAGCTCCCCCTATGCATGCTATTACACTTGAAGTGAATTTCTATATAGGAGATGGGAAGGAAGGCATACTTTACGAATCTTTTTCGAAAGTGGTAAAAGGAGTAGGAGAAAACCCGGCGAAAGCTCAGATCGCGGCTCTAAAAAATATCAGGTTTACCAGTCCTGGACTTTCGGATTTTATTGATAAAGCTAAAGTCAAAATCATTGAGTATTATAATAGCGAATGTGATTTTATTCTAAAGGAGGCTAGCAACGATTATGAAGCTAGAAATTTTGATGAGGCTGTTGCCACTTTAATGAAAATACCTAAGGTTTGTAAAGAGTGTTATGAAAAAGCCAAAGGTCAAATCAAAGACATCCAATTAGCAAAGTTAGAATACGAGTGTCAGCAAAATATTTCCAAAGCTAAAAGTCTAATTGCCAAAGATGAATGGGATGCTGCCGCAGACTGCATATCACTTTATACTCCTTCCTTTGACTGTTATGAGGAGATTTCGTTAATAATTAAGTCTATCACTGATCATAGATGCGCTGTCTATCTGGGTAAAGCGAAAAGCGCCTGGGCACAAAGAGATGCGCAACTTGCCGGAAGTTTCCTTGCTAATATACCTACAGACTCAGAATGCTCAAAAGAAGCTGAATCAATAAGACGAACTATTGCAAATAGTCTTGATGAAGCTGCACGGAAGCGATGGGAGTTAGCCTATGAAAAGTACAACAGAGATCAATCTTTAAAAGAGGCAAAAGTGAATAACGAAATACAGCTTGAAAATAGGAGACAATCTGATGCAGAAGCAGATGGTCGCTCTAGAAGAGATCTTGCAGATAGAGAAATGTCGTATAAGGAACAATATGGCTTCGATCTCGAAAAGGCTAGAATAAAAGCTGCTAGAGATGTTGGAGTAGCCTACGGGAAAAATCAACCTGAAACAATTACAACATACAATTTAAATGGTTGGTGGTAAACTAAAGATGCATAATCAATACCGGAATAAAAAGCAGTCATTTTAAACCAAGAAATTACAAGCCCTCATCCGCCGTTAAACAATTGCTTTGCAACAATTCAGCCTACCCTCGATAATCTTTATTTCAAAGGATATGAGAAATATCTGTTGGGTGCTAAATCAGTGACCCACCAGGCAAAACTGAGGCGCTTCTCACACCTGCAGTCCGCCTGGCATCACTGTGAAGTCGAGAACATAAAAATATGCCCTGCAACCTCAATTAACATGTATCCCTTGCAAAGCAAGGGTTGAACCTACATGCGCTGAAATGAAGCAATTCAAATTTCAGCATGATTCAAAGATAGACGTTGGAGAGGCGATGGAAGAACGAATGTATGTCTCTGGTGCAGGCAGGCGGATAGGCGGTGGGATGGAGTATTTGCGTGGGGAAAGAGAGGGGCTAAACTTGTTCTTTTGACAATAATAAATAAAACTGTGTAGCGTAAAAGCGTCAACATCAGTGATATTCCCTTTCTCATCTATTTTTTAATTTACACCTCAAATTGACGGTTTTTTCGGGAGTCAAGTGTTGTCAAACTTCATATGCTGAATGAGGTCTTTAAAATATTGGGGCGTCCAAATCGTTAGTTTGCGATCATCCGGAATGAACCTCACCACATCCTCTTTCATTCGGCTAAATGAAATGGAATTGATTTTGGCATGTAGTAGCTCTAAAATCTGTTCAGCAGAAATATGATCCTCTTGCCAATCATTTGAATCTATGGCTCTCGTCAGGAAATGATTTACATCCAGGGGGATA
>CAZIXJ010000573.1:1107-2216 GCA_964542835.1 uncultured Hyphomicrobiales bacterium | reverse complement strand
AAAATAATCGAAGAATATTTATGAATACAACTGCATTATTTGAATACAATCATGATTTTTCATTATATAAAATACATTATTTTAATATAGAGGATTCATGCTCAGTTTTAGCGCATGATTTTTATGTAGAACAAGATGGTGTATTAATGACTACTGAAGGTATTTCTGAAGAGTTTATATCTTTAACGAAATACGGATATGATAGAAATCGTAAAGAAACTGTTTCTAATTTACCAAAGAAATATATTGAATATAACTTGTTTTATAATAATTTATGGTATCCCAAAATACGAGGTTTTAACAATGAATATTATATAACTTATCCCTTCGATGATAATGTTTATGGTTTAAATAATGAACAAAAATTCAAATTGATTAACTTACCATTTTCAAATGATTCCGGTTTTGTATATTTTCAAAAATATATAAATTACAGGAAAATCAATCAGGAATATCGTGATAAAAATATTTTAAACAGGTTATTTCCGGTAAGAATATTTGAAACTTTTATTGCAGATAATAAATTCTGTGTTGTATATGTTATTGTCAATCAACAATCTGAAGTTGGTTACAGTTTTTTGCTACAAGAATATACATTTCAGGGCACTTTGTTGTCACAGTCATTCTTTGACGATGACCCTAATAATAAAATCAAAAGAATTGCTTTTGATGAACACAATGGTTTACTTTCTTTTTTTAGAAAAAGCCAAAATGGTTGGATTATTCAGAGGTTGTTATGGCAATGATTTTTTATGTTATGTTATTATTAAGCATTCAAAAAAATGGCATTATTGAAAATATTATTGAAAAAAGCAATGCTAAAGAGGATGAAGTAGTAATAGCTGTTTATTTCCAAACAGCAACTTGTGCCAAGTGCTATATTGAACCACTAAGGATTATTGAAAAAGTAAAACAACTCACTGACAATAAACTAAATATAATTGCGATTGTTGAATGCGACAGAGATATTGAATTAAAAGCATTTGTAAAGAAAATAGATTGGAAGCATAATGCCATTAGGGACAAAAACAATATCATCAGTGAAATCAATAAAAACTCAAATATAATAATGACAATAATTGATGTGAAATCAAAAAGATATATTGATT
>CAZIXJ010000573.1:0-1097 GCA_964542835.1 uncultured Hyphomicrobiales bacterium | reverse complement strand
GATAATAATATAGCAAAAACCAGAAAATTTTTAAGAAAAAAATAATTGGAGAAAAAAATGAAATATTTAATTTTATTAATAATAATATTTGGAAATGTAAAGGCTCAGGATTATGAGTGGTCTTATGATTATAGCAAAAATATTGGCAGAATTGATGATATTAGCTCTTTCAATGATAATGAGATAGTATTATTAGATTCCAGACTTGGTTTTTTAGGTAGTGGAGATGGTGGTGTAAATTGGTCTCATATGCTAATTTATTCCAATTATCAACATAACTCTCTAAATATTGTAAATCCATTTTATATGTTTGTGGTTTCTCATAATAAAGCTAATGACAAAGGTGCATTGTTTATGTCAGGTTCAAAAGGTTTTCAATGGATAAAAGCAAATCATGAATTTGACAGCCCATTGATAGATGTTGAGTTTTTTGATGATAAATATGGAATTGTACTTAATAACCTGGACTCGATTTATGTTACAGAAAACCGAGGTCAGTCATTTGAATTTTTGTATAAATTCAATAATAGAATAAATGAAATTAAATTTATAAACGACTTACTTTGGGCTTTTGGAGATGAAGGTGCACTTTATAATTCATCTGACAATGGTGTATCGTGGAACAAGATTGAAACAAATACAAATGAGAAAATTAATGACGTTTTTATGTCACATTCAAAAATATACTTAGCCGGAAGTAATGGATTTTTTGCAGAAAGAAATATTAGTGCCGGGAGTTGGTATATTGAAAATTTGGGTGAAATAGATTTATATGCAATTGATTTTTATAATGATTCTTTAGGGATAGTAGTTGGCGGCAATACTGAGACTGGTATAGGTTTTATAACTACAGATATGGGTGATACGTGGGAAAAGCAAAATGTGCCGGAATGTATTTATTATGATGCATATTTTAAAAATCCTGATAAAATTATTACTTGCGGTCTTCATTATGAAAGTGAAAATGTAAATTATGGACTAATTGCATATGCTGATAAGGTTACAAGTGTGTTTGAATATAAGAATTCAACAATGTCAGTCAACCCCAATCCCGCATCGGATTATATAGAAATATCCTTTAGCAACAAAGGGCTTCA
>CAZIXJ010000572.1:1903-2218 GCA_964542835.1 uncultured Hyphomicrobiales bacterium | reverse complement strand
GAAAACACATTGGTCATTTGAAATATATTATACGATTGAAAGCAACTTGGTATAAATCAATAATTACATCTATAAGTGCAAATGTTTATAAAATATTCTCTAATAAAACCTGCCTTTAATAAATCCCCCGATTTGCTATCGCAAATTACCCCTTTTTTTTGAAAAAGAGGAAAAAGATTGAGGATACGGCAGAGTCCTTTCCTCCTTATTGAAAAAAAGGAGGTGTCTTGCCGGTCACTGAGCAGAGCCGAAGTGTGGCAAGACGGGATGATTTATTGATATTGTAATAATATTGTTTCTCGCTGAATATGCAAA
>CAZIXJ010000572.1:0-1893 GCA_964542835.1 uncultured Hyphomicrobiales bacterium | reverse complement strand
TGCTCTTATTAGAAGGGGTTGATTTTTTTTTAATATAAACTTGCATAAATTACTCTTGCGACATAATGTCAGTATTTATGCCATAGTTGTATTTTGTATATGAAAATATTTCATTCCTTTCTGCCATCAGCTATGACATTAATTCACTCTAACTGTAAATATATCATATTATTGGAATTGGCATACTTTTCGTAATAATGTAATTGAAATTGAAAATAATTTTTGTAAAATTAAAATAAGGAATAATAAAATGTATTATCCTGTAATGAGAAGACCTTATGGTTATGGAAATGCAATAAGAAAAGAATTTGACGAAAATATGAAAAGGCGTTCAAATTGCAATTTTCCAAAAACTGATATTTTAGAAATTGGTGACGATTTTAAAGTATATATCGAAATGCCGGGTATCGGCAAAGATGATATATCACTTAATGTGAATGAAGAGAACCTTCTCACTGTAAAAGGAAGCAGAGATGAAAAAAGTCTTTACGAAGGAAAAACACTTCACAGAAGAGAAAGACGTGAATGCGACTACGTGAGATATATTTCACTTCCTGATGATATCGATAAAGATAAAATAACAGCGAAATTTTCCAATGGGCTTTTGGAGCTTTCCATACCTAAAATGGAGCCAAAAGCACCTAAAGAAATTCAAATAAATGTTTCGTAAACTCACTGATGTTTAATTAATTTTTATGGAGGTTCATTATGGCTTTGATTAAATATGATCCGATGAGAGGGTTTGAAGGCTTGGCTAAAAGAATGAATACGTTTATGGACAGTTTTAATGACCCTTTATTTTCAGGCAGCAGTGGATTTAATCCCGTAGTGGATATTAGTGAAGATGAAAAAAATATTTATATTCACGCTGAACTGCCGGGAATGAAAAAAGAAGACGTAAAAATTTCTCTGAATGACGACAAAGTTCTTACTATCAAAGGTTCCAAGAAAAGAGAAGAAAAGACAGAGGACGAAAAAGAAGGCAGAAGCTATATGAGAATAGAGCGTGGATTCGGAGAGTTTCAGAGGTCTTTCGTATTGCCTGAAAATATAAAAGAAGAAAGCATTAAAGCTAATTATAAAGACGGCGTGCTTGATCTTACGATAGAAAAGACCGAGCCTGTAAAACCAAAAGAAATTGAAATTTCGGTTGATTAACAAAGTTGATAATTGGCAAAGTAGTATGAATAACCTTCGGGGTAACCCGAAGGTTAACTAAAAAAAACAGAAAATAACATAAATGAATTAAAACATTTTAAAAAACAACAGTTAAATTTTTTAAATAGTTAAAAGGAGTAAATAAGATGACTTATTTCAAATTAGATCCGTTCAGAGGATTTGAATCCGTAGCAAAAAAGATGTCTCAGCTTGCAGATGAATTCGATAAAGGAGTTAATATCGAATATGGAGATTTTTCTCCAAGAATTGACATAGCAGAAGATGAAAAGAAAATATATCTATATGCGGAAATACCCGGTGTAGAGAAAAAAGACGTGAAAGTAACTATCAACGATGAAAACACTCTGCTTATAAAAGGCAAAAAACTTAGAGATGATGCCGTAAGTAAAAAAGCAGAAGAAGATAAGGCAAATGAAGATGAAGCCGTTTCATTTATCAGAGCCGAAAGAAAATTCGGTGAATTTTCACGCACTTTCGTATTGCCTGATAATATCAACAATGATTCTATAAAGGCATCATTCAAAGATGGTATCCTCAGCATAGAATTAGATAAGAAAGAGCCTGAAAAGCCAAAAGAAAAAGAGATTAATATTGATTAAGTTCAATCATTAAAAGTTCTTAAAATGAATCCGGTACTAAAAAGTATCGGATTTTTTTTTGTGAATAATTACAAAAGCAAACGTAGAGACGAGGCGGTGCCTCGTCTGTGTGGCA
>CAZIXJ010000571.1:0-2220 GCA_964542835.1 uncultured Hyphomicrobiales bacterium | reverse complement strand
AGAATTTGACGGCACAAACTGGACGGTTTATAATACTTCGAATTCAGGTTTGCCGTATAGAACTGTTTCTTCCCTTGCCATAGATAAAAACGGGAATACGTGGATTGGGACTGGCGGCGGCGGTTTTGCAGTCTATAATGAAGATGGTGTTGTTTCAGTTCGAGATGAAATATCGCTTACTTCAAAAGATTTTAGTCTTAACCAAAATTATCCTAATCCATTCAACCAAATAACAACAATAAGTTTTTCTATTACCAAAAATGTTTTTGTTAGTTTAAAAATTTATAACATATTAGGTAGAGAAATCACAACTTTAATATCTTCAGAAAAGCCGGCTGGAAATTACAGCGTAGAATTTAACGCAAGCAATCTTGAAAGTGGTATTTATTATTACAGAATGCAAACCGGAGATTTTGTAGAAACAAAACAATTAATATTATTGAAATAAATGCTACTAACTGAGGTTTATCAGTTCGCTTTTTCAATGCAGCATTCTTCAATTTTTCGGGTAAAATAAAAGGTAATTCGGGCGTCCTCGAATGAAAAAACTGTCGGGGACGTCTGTTTTTACTTGCAATATAATGCTTATACAAAGTTGCTTTCAAACATACAAGAGAAAATATATGGTTACCAAACACTGATATTTAACCTCTCCTTGCTAAACGGATGCTGAGCGTAGTCGAAGTACCGATTTAGCATGGAAAGTTTCAAACTAAGCTGTGCTTAGTCAGAAAACAAAGTAAAACTTTTGTGAAATTGACATTACGAAATCGGAGTTTCGTAATGAGAAAATAAATAGTTCTTTTGAAATATGTTATACGATTGAAAGCAACTTGGTATTATCTTGATGGCGTTTTAGATTAACAGGATGAGCATTAACACGAAAAATTCATTTATATTTCGGGTTAATTATTTATTTTTTTTTCCAAAGTTCTTTTGCCCACAGTATAAGCATATGAAGAAGATGGAATAAATTGAATTTTAATACCGTTATATTCAACCTGACCTTCTTTGTTTATAGTAGTTACTATTGGGCTTTGTAATTCATTTTCAGTACAGAATTTAATCAAACTTTTTAATTCTTTCGGCTTTTTATAATATCTGTCAGACCATTTAATTTCAAGTGCCCATATAGGTTTCAATGTGTCTCCCAATCCAACCATATCTACCTCTCCATTATTCCATCTTGCGTACCATGGAGTAAACCAATCCCTATGCATCCATTGCGAGAATATTGCTGTTTCTACCATATATCCAATCATTTCATCAGTAGAAGCAATGGGAGAAAACAGAGCGCTTCTCAGAGATGGATTAGTTAAATACAACTTGAAAAAATTATCTCTTCTGAATTTTTTTCCACTTGCATCTATTCTTTTAACTTTTTTTATTAAATAAGCAGCTTCCAAATATTCAATATACTTTTTTAAAGTTGTTTTTGGAACTTGAGATTGTTTGCTTAAAGTTTCAAGTGAAAATTCACCACCACTATTATATGCTATAGTAGTGAATAATGAATTCAGTTCACGAGTATCCGAAATACCATACAAGCCGGGCAAATCCCTTAGTAAAACTTTATCTACAATATCCTGGCGAATATATCTCCCCGGATTAGCCTGTATTTTTTTTGAGAAAATTACTTCGGGATATCCTCCAAAATTAATGTAATCAATGAAATGTTTATTTAATTCCTGTAAATGCTTAGTTGAGTAAAATTCAGCTATCTTACCATTCCAATTAATGTCAATAGTTTTAATTATATTGTCTAATCCTTTTAGTGAAATATATTCATTAAATGTTAAAGGAGGCAATAAAAAATCTGTAAACCTGCCTGCTCCACTTTCATTACTTGCAAATTTCAGTGCAGCAGCAGCAGAGCCAGAAACAATAAATTTATCTTTTCTATAACTGTCAACCAATGACTTTAGATGAATTTCCCAATCCCGACAATACTGAATTTCATCAAATATTATATACCAATCATTTTTATCTTCTAATCCCGTAGCTTCTTTAGCAAAGCCAAAAAGCTGTTCAAGAGGCATATTGTTATAAATAGGGTTTTCTATCGTAATAAAAATTATTTTCATCGGATTAATACCATTGTCAATCATATCCTGTACCATTTGATAGAGCATAACTGTTTTGCCGACTCTTCTTGGTCCCATTAAAACAACAGCTCTTCTAATATCCCTTTCATATACTAATGGTTTGAATAAATCAAAA
>CAZIXJ010000570.1:0-2222 GCA_964542835.1 uncultured Hyphomicrobiales bacterium | reverse complement strand
CTGTAGTATAAGATGATACATCTATTGAATAATTGTAATTACCGGCACTTAAATATCCCTTATCTGAATGATAATAATTATTTACATATCCATTATCATATACATCAATAGTTAAATTTTTAGGAGTAGATAAATTGATATATGTTTTTATATAATTATTCGCCGGATTAGGAGATGCAGAAATATTTACAAACTGCAATGGAGTACAATCCTCATTGGTAACAGTTTCAGTATATGTACAACCGTTTGCATCAGTTACAGTGACAATATGAGTAGCAGGAAATCCTGTAATATACTGACCATGCTCAGGCTCATCCCATTCAATTGTGAACTCCGGTGTTCCGGATAAATTAACAATAGATGCTCTTGATGCAATACAGTTTCCGTTGATATCAGTAACATCTTGAACTGTTATTCCATACGTAAGGGTATATTCCACATCCTCTACAACAATATCTTTCGTAAATTCACATCCATTTGCATCAGTAACAGTAACAGTATAAGTGTCTGCTTCGAGATTATCCGCAATATTTGTATTATTGCTTGGATCATGAGACCATTCATATTGGTATGGTGGAGTTCCTGAAATAACATCAATAACAATACTACCTTTAGAAGTTGATGAATTACACTTAGGTCTGTAAACTGTCTCTTCAAAATATAATTCTTCAAATACTTCTCCTATTACAACTATCTTCTCTTCTGAGTAACAAATTACCCCTCCATAGTCACATCTTGCTCTTAAATAATAAGTGCCAGGTGCAAGATTATCCCATTTTCCATTACATAGTTTAGAGGGATATCCCACCATTTCAATAATCATATCCGGACAAGGAGTACAATTAACTGGTTTAATCCAACCGGAATTTTCTTCCCCGTCGCAACCTGAAGGACTAAATTCTACATCAAAATCAACTTCAGGCATAGTTTCACCTACGTAGAATGTTTCAGTATCAGTGCAACCGTTTGCATCTGTAACTGTTATTGTATAAGATCCTTCTTCAAGACCTTCAAATCGACCGTCGCCGGCTCCGGGTGCAGTAAACGGTTCCCCATCTTTTTCCCAGGTTATTGTTATTGGTTCGGTGCCTCCTGTTACTTCAAACTCTATATATCCTTCTCCATAACAAGATGGAAAATTAGGTCCACTTCCAAGGTTTATCAAATCTAAAAACTCATCGGGCCCATTAATAGTTACAGTTTCATAAACCATAACGTTCCAATCTAATGGTGGTGCTAATGGTCCTTTTATTTCTGCTTTTATAAAATAATCCCCCGGGCATAAATCAGTTAAGGTTACTGTATGGGATGAACCCTTTGGGTATGTGCCGGTTTCAACTTCTACATCATCAATAAATATTCTATAAGGGATTGGGTTAGGATAATTAATCGGACAATTATCCGAGAAAAAGACTTCAATAATACCATCACAATCGCAATATGCATGTTGTATTACATTTGCACTGCCACCTAATGTTTCATCAGCTTTTAAATTAAAAGTCATTAAAATCAAAATTGCTAATATATTAAAAATTATTTTTTTCATATCAAAACTCTTTCCTTATTTTCAAAATTATTTATTATATAAAATTTCAATTCGGGACATACGTATAGTATATCCAAGCCTGCGGTCAATGCTATTTAGGGTAGCAAAGTAGGCGTGGACTGATGGGGGCTTCTCATTAGTCCTTTTTTTTAGTCATTCTGAAGGAGTGAAACGACTGAAGAATCTTTTACTTCAATAGTAAAACGGATACTTCGCTTCGCTCAGTATGACTGTATGTTGTACACCGGTGGCATTTAGGTCCCCTCCTTATTTATTTGTATTTTTTTTTCTTCTTTGTATGAACCGTTGGGTAAACCCAACGGCTTTTCTAAAATTCCCCTCTTGAGGGGTGGTTTTGAAAATCTGTGATTTTCAAATGCGGGGTGGAAAGGAACATCTCAAAGAACGAATATTTCAAATTCCCTGCCCATAAAGACGCCCCACTTAATCGTCACTACGCTTTCCTCCTTTTTAAAAGGAGGTGCTGCGAAGCAGCGGAGGATTGTTCTTATTTAATCCCTCGACTTGCCTTTGGCAAGCCACTCCCTTTGATACAAAGGGAGAAAATTTCCTTTCCCTCTTTACCAAAGAGAGTGGCTCGGCTACAGCCGAGACGGGAGATTTTTCCCACATAGTTCTATTTTAAATTGTCTAATTCCGGTTTTCCGTGAGAATC
>CAZIXJ010000569.1:0-2223 GCA_964542835.1 uncultured Hyphomicrobiales bacterium | reverse complement strand
TACCGGATGATGATAAATTATCGGAGTTTGGTTTATCTAAAAGAGAAATTAATGAGTTTAAAGATAAATTAAGGTAAAAAAATGATAAGAATAATAATATTTCTTATGTTATTAAGTATTTCATTGTCTTTTTCAACAGATAAAGATGAAATACTGAATAATTTTCGCAAAGAAGTCATTGGCGAAAATGCTGAAGAAATAAGAACATACAAAGCAAAAGGTATATTGAGAAGTGGAGAGGGGAGTCCTTCAATATTCAAATTATACGTAAAAAAACCGAATATGTTGAGAATGGACAGAATCGTAAAAGCAGATCTCGAACAAAAAGTAATAAAAGGCAATAAAGCATGGTATTCACTTATGGGAATGCCACATTCAATGGAAATGGCTGACTCTCTCGAACTTTTAAGAGTCTCCGGTTTTGTAGATCCGCTTATGATAGCAATATTCAGAGATAGCCTGAATGTGGAATACAAAGGAGAAACTGAAGTAGAAGGAAATGCCGCTTACGTTTTGCAATTTGAAAACAAATTAGGTGAGACAAATAAATATTATTTTGATAAAGACAATTTCAGATTAATTAAAAGAGAAGAAAAGACGTATTCTATGGGATTTCCAACTTCAACGGAAATCTATTACAGAGATTTTGAAAGGGTAAACGGATATCTTTTGGCAACAAATATTGAAGTCGTAATGCTGGACAAATCATCTTTTTTTAATTTTTCCGAATTAGAAACTAATTTAATTTTACAGCAATCTGTTTTCAGAATGCCACAATAATTTCAGGAGATAAAAATGATTAAGAAAATATTAGTAATAATTTTTGTAATGTCTTTCAGCGTTTATGCAGATAAAGCTCAGGAAATACTTGATAAACATTATGAAGCCCGCGGCGGAATAAATAAATTGAATTCTATTGAGAATTTATATGCCGAAGGAAGAGTATTTTATGCATCTCAAAATGAATGGACATCTATGAAATACTGGGCAAAAGGACAAAAAAAAGTAAAGCTGCAGCAGAATATTCAGGGGCAAACAGTACAGGTGGCATATAACGGCAAAAATTTGTGGCAGATTAATCCATTAATGGGACAAAGAAAAGCCGTGATACCTCAAAACAGGGAAGTATCAATTATAAAACCTCAGATAGAACAGCTCAGAGCAATACTAAAAGGTCTTACAATACAAAATTCCGTATTAGAAATTAATTACAAAGGAATTGAAAAGACGAAAAACGTATCTTCGGAAGTTTTAAATATTGTTACTGATGATTATTTATCTTATGATTTATTCTTTGATACAAATACATATCAGTTACAAATGTTCAGAACCAAATCAATAGATGACAGAAAAGGCGAAGAGATTGTAACCGAAGTATTTTTTAATAAATATCAGACAGTGGATGGTATTACTTTTCCAAAGGAATATGATATCGTAATAAATGGTAATGTTGTTCAGAAATCTGAAATATCCAAAATAGAAGTAAATGGAGATATTTCTGATAGTATTTTTGCTAAACCATAGTTTACAAAGAAAAATCATGAAAATAATTGCAATTATTTTGTTATTTATATTATTTATTTCCTGCAGTGATGAACATTTGAAAAAGCAATTTCACGGGAAATGGATAAGTATTTCAGATGATACAGAATTATTTGTTGATGATGAGTTAAAGATAAGCCATACCGATAGTGATGGAAAAAGAGAAATTCTTGGAATAGCAGAAATCAAAGCCGGTGAAATATCTTTAAGAAATGAAAAAAAAATGTGCCCCGGTATTAAGGGGCATTATTTTTATGAAATATATAGAGATACACTTCAATTTAGAGTTAAAGATGACAGATGTAATTTAAGAGTAGAAATTCTTGATAAGAAAAAATTCCTGAAAGAATAATTTTAATTTCTTTAAATTTGGTAACCTTAGTTATTAATCTGCGTATTATCTTATATTACTAATTTTATAAACAATATACATTATAAGCTATGAAAAAATTAATCTTATTATTTGTTGCAACATTTTTTGTTGTATCATACGGACAGGAAAATCTTGAATATCAAACGCCACCTGAGAAAATACTTGAGCTTGTGGATGTGGAAATGGCACCATCTGTTTTTTTGGATGATGAAAATGAGTATATGATTCTTCTTTACAGAGATCAGTACAAATCTATTGCTGAACTTTCTGAAGAGGAATTACGCCTTGGCGGACTCAGAATTGATCCC
>CAZIXJ010000568.1:0-2224 GCA_964542835.1 uncultured Hyphomicrobiales bacterium | reverse complement strand
AAGAGATTATGAATTTACTTACTTATAGTCATTTTGATTAAAATGAGAAAAACAGAATGATTATTTGTTTTTTTTTGCAAAACATTACAAATCTAAATTCTATTTCATCCCCACACCTTTTAAAATATCGAACAATTTTTTTGGTATAAAGTTTGTTATATATTATAATTGATGTATTTACAAATAATATTGATGAATTATGAAGAAATTGATATATATATTGCTGTTTTTATCCATAGTGCCGGATTTGCTGCCGAATAATATACAGTTGACTTTTCAGCAGAGAAGGCGATATGACAGAATAGAGCTTGAAATATGGGCAAAGGGTGATTTAAGTCTTAATCCTGTGCAGCAGGCAAGATTTGCAATAGAGTATGATACTACGGCGATTTATGCACTTGAGGATTATGAAAACAGGACAGATTCACTTAATTCAGATATGAAATCGGTAAATCCGGTAGAGGATATTATCAGTGATTTTCATAACAGGAACGGCTATACAGCAGGGCTCATTGAAACTGATACATCTAAAGTATATCTTACTATACGCAGAGTTTCACAAACTCAAAATGGTGCGCAGTTCTATGAAAATGGGAGGGGGAGTTTCATTGGTTCGGTTCAATTTCAAATAAAAGACAGTGTGGATACCAATTCTGTTACGGGCATTCGCTGGCTGCCTGATTCCACTTATGTAATTGATACAGAAGAGGAAAACCTGACATCATTAATTACATTCCAAAATGAGCCTGATTTTCCGGTGCTTGGCGTTAAAATTCTGTTTCCTGTAAAAGCCGGTACATTGCTGGACAGAGATTACAATTTTCCTTTCCTGACGGGTTCTTATAAGAACAAGGGATTTCCGGTATATTACGAAAGAACAATAGACCCTGCATTTTTTGATATTCCCGAACCAAGCAATACACAAATTGATAAAGATCTTTCATATAAATTAAGCTATTTGGATAAAGATTCCAATGAAGTTGAATTAGGGCGTTTTGCAGAATCAGATATTGCCTCATCGCAGGTTACGGGCAATACACAATATCTTACCGGTGAAATAAGTAATCCCCGAACAATATCCTCATTCGTAACTACAAGCCTGAAAGGCGGCAAGATAGACATTAATAATTTCAGACTGCCCTTAAGATTTCTTATTGAGTATGATTCAGATTATGCGGAAAGACTTGAAGATTTAAGTCTTAAATTAACTCAGCTTGACGGTGAATTTGGCATTCCACTTGATGACAAGGAAGAATCAGACATATCTGACATTTCAGACGGACCATTTGTAATGGGACGAATATTCTTTCTTCAGTTCAACGGAGAAAATGAATATCTGAAAACAGAGAATAATATATCAAATTCCACACAATTAACCGTAGAGGCGTGGGTAAATCTTAATGCCCTGAGAGCGGGAGATTCAGAGCCGGGTATTGTAGCCTCGAGTGCCGGCGATGAAGCCACTCCGATAATGGGTTCTAAAGAAGGTGCCTGGATGCTTTATCTGAAAGACGGGAAATACCCTGCATTCAGAGTAAGAGAAATAGAAGGGTGAGGCAATAACGGTTACCTTGCCGAAGTGGCGGCACATTATCCAATTGGTGCAGTGGCACGTGAAGAAATAACAACTCATGAATTTTCAAGAAACTGGAATTATATTTCCGCAACGGTTCATAATAATCAGGTAAAGCTCTACGTAAACGGCGAGCTGGTGGATTCTTACACAAACACTGATGCACTCGATGCGAGGATGCTAACTACAATTCATCCGATTTGGCTCGGAGTAAATCCAAATGACGGAATAGACGGCAATGATTATCTTCCCGCCGCAGTAAAAGGCGTTAGAGTATGGAGGCTGGCACTCTCTCAGGAAGAAATACGCAGAAATGCTTCCAAAGTACTTGAGCCTGATAATATTGATGATTTCGAAGGTATAAGAAGAGGACTTCAGCTTTATTACGAACTTGCAGGAGATTTGAAAGACCTTGCGGATAATGAAGAGTATCAGAATGGAAAGGAAATCATTAAGCATCATACAACTAATTCACTTCAGGATTACGCTTCTTTCAGACCTGACGAACCTCATATAAAACTTACAGTTCCATATGGAAATGAAGGCTTTCTGAATACTCAGGGACATAAATATGAATTAAGATGGATTTCTTATGAAGTAGGAGATACCGAAAGAGATAATTCAAGAGATGTTCAGTTTGAATATTCTACG
>CAZIXJ010000567.1:0-2226 GCA_964542835.1 uncultured Hyphomicrobiales bacterium | reverse complement strand
ACTGGAACAAAAAAAAGTAAGCATCCCGGGATATTATGGGTTCTATCACGAACAAATATTATTAATTAGAGAAGATAAAATATATTGCACAGGTGTAGTTACTGAAAAAGATACTTTGGGAGGAGATAAAGTATTCTTTGTACTTGACACTAATTTTAATTTATTATCATATAAAGTATGGGAAAATGAATTTATAAAAAGATTATATATAAAGCGAACTCCTCCGCTAATTTCTGTAAATAACAATAATAATTATTTGTTATATACATATGTTTCTGAAGGATATGAAACAGAAGATGATATGGTTCCATTCGGTATGGTGCTGATGGATTCTGAATGTAATGTACTTGAAACATACGAATGGAGTATAAATGATGGAGTTCATGATGAATTTAAAGATGTTTACGAAGTAGCTGAAAATGAATATATAGCCTTGTCAATGGGAGGAATGTTAATGAAATTTAGTTTACCTTTAACATCCGTAAAATCAAATATTTTCGATGAAGATGTTATAAAACTGTATCCTACACCTGCTGAAGATGAATTAAACATCACAATTGAAGATGAATATTTCAAAAGAGATCTTGAATGTTCAATAATATCAATTGACGGACAAACAGTAAAAAACTTCAATATGAGAAGCAACAATAAAATGCTCCCTTTAAACAATATACCAAACGGAATTTATTTTTTACAAATAAAGGGATTATATAAAAGTTCATTAGCAATAAAATTTATAATTCAAAGGTGATATTATGATTAGAATGTTTATATTAAGTATTATAATTTCAAGTGCTTTGTATTCACAGGCACCCAATGAGATATGGAAATATCAAGATACATCATTTGAGGGTCAATCTGCCGGTAATAAAGTAATTTATTTGGATGACCTGTATTTTTTTATTAACAATACTTTTGGCAGGATGAATCTGCTTACACTTAATGCAACCGGTGAATTGCAATGGTCTGATCCGATGAGAACATCAATACCCGGTGTGGGAATAGGTTTACCTGAAAATATTATTAAAAAAGACAATAATTATTCTTTTTTAAGAAAGATTAGAAATTCTGACCAATCTGTAAATATGCTCTTCATTGAATTCGATAAAGAAGGTGAAATAATAGAGCAAAGGCTGGATTCAACAAAATTTATTGACAGAAATCATATGCTGCCGGTTTTTAAGGAGAATGAAATAGTCTATCTTACATATACTTCCGGTTATGATAAACTAATCGTATCACATTTTGATAATGATTTTAATTTACAAAATACAGTTAAACTGGATACAAGCAATTTGGAAATCCCTGTAAATTTCAAATTCCCAAGATATTTTTACATAAATAGCAAAAATAATTATATGGCGGTTCATACAGATACAACTGACGAGAATTTCGTTTTGAGTGAGTTTGATAATAATGGAGATTTACTGCAATCACTCTCTTTCCCAAAGACAGAGAAAAATGACGGCTGGAATTTCAAAATCAATGAAGACCCACTAGGCAATTACTATCTTACCAACAATCCTGCCAAGTATTATGAGATATTCTATTTCTTTATGATGAAAATAGATGAAGACTTTAACGAAATTTGGAGTAAAGATATTTTCCTTGGTGAAGATAAGATGCTTCTCGGTTCATATTATAATGAAGATAATAATTCTTATTATGTTTATGGTAGCAGAGAAAATCTTGAAAAAGATCAAAATAATATTAGCAATGAAATGTATATAGCCGAAATAAGTAATGAAGGAGAAATTATCACAGAAAATTACTGGAAACATTATAATCCAAATCCTAAAGTTAAAACAAATAATTATCAAATATTTGACATTGCAATTAATGATAAAGGAAATATTGTAGTATATGCACTAAGTTTCCACGGACTATATATGGCAGAAATCAAATTAGTACCTACTTCAGTCGAAGACAGCTACATTTCTGAAAGCTGCATAAGCATAGTGCCAAATCCGGCATCGGATTATATAGAGATAATGATTAGCAGTGATAGCAAGGGGGCATGCCCCCTTGTCAATGATATTGAGATTTTTGATGTGCTGGGGAATAGAGTAATCTCTCAATCTATTCATCCGATGACACCAAGTCATCGGATGAATGTGGCGAATCTCCCAAAAGGAGTTTATTATGTGAGGATTGGTGATAAGGTGGAGAAATTTGTGAAGGAGTAGATATATTAAAATTGTAGAGACGAGGCGGTGCCTCGTCTTT
>CAZIXJ010000566.1:0-2229 GCA_964542835.1 uncultured Hyphomicrobiales bacterium | reverse complement strand
AGGTGATGACCTGAACCACTGGTTATGGCGGCGCGTTCTTCAACCGGATTTTCTTCAGCGCCCGGGCGTTTTTATGGGCATTGGGAGTGTTATCCATCCCGATCATTTTCAACGCCTGCCGGAAGACCGACCGCTGTATATTTTCGGCGCCGGTTGCCGATCTGCAAATAACCCGTTTGAAGGTGTGGATATCCAGAGGAAAACGGTTATGGTGCGCGGTCCACTATCAGCGCAGGCGCTGAACTTATCCGGGGATTATGCCGGCCTGGATGCGGCTTATGCTCTTCAGTTTACTGGCGAATACGATCAATTGCGATCGCTTCCAAAAAAGCATGCGCTTACACTCATTCCGTATTTTCGGTCTGGTCCGCTCGTTCACTACCCGCTGGTAAGTGCCTTGAAAAGATGGAATATCCTTCGGTCCGATCGGTATGGGACTATCCCTCATGCTCTGCAAACCATAGCGGAAAGCCAACTTATCCTCACCGAATCGCTTCACGGGGCGATACTCGCAGATGCACTTCGTGTGCCGTGGATGCGACTTTGGTATTACCTGGAGCGGCCGGCTGATCGGGAGACAGGGGAGTTTAAGTGGGCGGACTGGCAGCAGTCATTGGGCATAGAGCTCGTACCCACCTTGCGAATGCCTCTCGATCGGCCCCATTGGGCTGGAGGCAGGAAAAGTCTGTTACTCAAGCCGTGGCGCACGGTGCGTTATCTTCAAACGGCGCAAATCCGGGATGAATTTACGCTATCGCCCGAGTCCCGATGGCGCAAGGCCTCCCAATTATTGGAAGAGCGACTACAACAACTCCAGAGATGAAGGTGTATTGGGCTGGCATATTTGAGGGCGACTATATCCATTCATTGCAAGAGGCAGTTGAGAACAGTAGGGTAGAAATTGGATATGCCCATAATCAATTTATCAATCAGGGTATTCCCGCCGGGCCGCCCATTCACCTTCATTGGCTGGTAGCGTATGGGACAGATTCGGCGACAGCCGGGAGACTTCGGGAAGCCCTGGTGTATTATTCCACTCGAAATCCGCTGATCTGGACCGTCCATAATCTTCAGCCTCATGGTATGGATGTGAAGCGGGGTCGTGCCTTTTATCGCCCCTTGATCCCTCATATTGACCACGCAATTCATCTCGGTCCGAAGTCCATGGAGCTCCTTAAAGCGCTATACGATATACCCAAACAACAGACCCATCATCTCTGCCCTCATCACATTCTGCCCCACCAGATGGCACCGGATGTGGCACCGCCCTGGGGAGAGCGGACGGGTATATGGATTACGCTGGGCCGGCTTCGATCTCCCGGCGATAAATACCTATTGGAGTCCTATATTCGCGAAGGTCAGGGTCGTTTCGAAGCGCTGTATATTCACCGCTATCCCCATTTGATTCAACGACAGGTGCTGACCGGGGGCTGGAAACATCCCAGCCTGCTGTGGCAGGAAGCCCGAATGCGCTGGTGGGATCAGCGTGTCCATCTGAACTTCAAATCATTGAGTGTAGCCCAATTGTCGGCCTGGTTAACAGCTGCGGATCGGTTGCTCCTCCCTCGAACGCAGCATCTCAACAGCGGCATTCCGTTTTTAGCCGCTCCCTTTCGCATTCCCATTCAGGTCCCTGATGTAGGCAATATCCCCTGGCATTTGCATCAGCTGGGATATGAGCGAGCAGATGGAGATCTATTTGTACCTAGGGGCGACCCCGATTGGGAAGGATATCAACACCATGCGATTTCAAAATGGGTCGGAGTCTATTGGGAGGTGGCACGCCGGAAATGAGTCACGTTAAACAGGTTTCACCATCCCTTCTGATCTACAAAAGCAAGGATAAACCCCAATAATCTGCGGCCATAGGTGCTCAAGCGCCATGTGGCCCGCCTTCCATGCGCATTATTAATTTATAGAACACAGACCGTCCCGCTCTGGCGGGAGGCGCTTGTGGCGCTTTAGCGCTATTTCAGCGGATTTATCAGGATGAATAGGGTTAGACTCGAGGTATAATTTTTGTATCTTTCCTTGAAACCGATGGTATGGGAATGGATCTCTTATTGTTATTTCTTTTAACGGCCATTAATGGATTTTTTGCCTTATCCGAGATTGCTTTGGTAACCGCCCGCCCCGAGCGTCTGGAAAAAATGAAAAGTAAAGGAGTTTGGGGCGCTGGGGCCGCAGTGCAGCTGACCGGAGACCCAAAGCACTTTCTCTCCACGATTC
>CAZIXJ010000565.1:0-2246 GCA_964542835.1 uncultured Hyphomicrobiales bacterium | reverse complement strand
GCGTTGAGGATGCTGCCCGTCGCCGCCAGCACCGCGATCAGCCCGAACCAGAGCGGAAAGCCCATTCAAATTATTTTTTCTTTTCTTCATCTTCATCTACTACTGTGTAGTCAGCTTCTTCTACGTTATCATCAGATTTTTCACCTTTATTTTCCTGCTGTCCCGGTTCACTGCCTGCCTGAGCATTAGGATCTGCACCCGGTTGCTGATACATATTGGTAGAAGCTTCACTCCAGATTTTGTTAAGTTCATCCATTGCAGGTTTGATATCATCAGCATTTTCTTTAATTGCTTTCGATAATCTTTCTTTGGCATCTTCTATTTTCTTCTTGCTGTCTTCAGGAAGTTTGTCTCCCAAATCTTTAAGCTGTTTTTCAGTAGAATATACAAGATTATCAGCCTGATTTCTTGTGTCAATTTCTTCCTTGCGTTTTTTGTCTTCATCCGAATATTTGTTTGCATCGGATTTCATTTGCTCTACTTCTTCCTTGCTCAATCCGCTAGAAGACTCAATTCTGATATTCTGCTCTTTGCCTGATGCTTTATCTTTGGCTGATACTCCGAGAATACCGTTAGCATCAATATCAAATGTAACTTCTACCTGAGGTACGCCTCTTGGTGCAGGCGGAATACCGTCGAGATGGAATCTTCCGAGACTTCTGTTATCTTTTGCCATAGAGCGTTCGCCCTGCAATACGTGTACTTCTACTGAAGTCTGATTATCTGTGGCAGTAGAGAATATTTCTGATTTTCTTGTAGGTATTGTAGTATTTGCAGGAATCATTGGTGTAAGCACACCGCCGAGAGTTTCGATACCTAAAGTAAGTGGCGTAACGTCGAGAAGAAGTACGTCCTCTACATCACCTGCAAGTACTCCACCCTGAATAGCAGCACCAATAGCAACTACTTCGTCAGGATTTACACCTTTTGAAGGATCTTTTCCGAAATAATCTTTTACAAGCTGCTGTATTTTAGGAATTCTTGTAGAGCCACCAACAAGTATGATTTCATCTACTTCATTTGGTGAAATTTTAGCATCTTTCAATGCGCTTTCTACAGGACCTAATGTTTTTTCAAAAAGGTCAGAACATAGACTTTCAAATTTTGCTCTTGTTACATTGATGTTAAGGTGTTTTGGTCCGTCAGCAGTAGCAGTAACGAAAGGCAGATTTACATCAGTCTGAAGCATTTGAGAAAGCTCGGTTTTAGCTTTTTCTGCAGCTTCTCTTAATCTCTGCAATGCCATTGGGTCTTTTCTCAAATCAATTCCTTCCTGATTTTTAAATTCATCAGCAAGATAATCAATTAATTTTTGGTCGAAGTTATCGCCACCGAGGTGAGTATCACCGTTTGTGGATTTTACTTCAAATACTCCATCACCAATTTCAAGAATAGATATATCAAAAGTACCGCCGCCTAAGTCATATACGGCTACGGTCATATTTTTGCCTTTTTTGTCGAGACCGTAAGAAAGAGCAGCAGCAGTAGGCTCGTTAATAATTCTTCTTACTTTTAGCCCTGCAATTTCGCCTGCGTCTTTGGTAGCCTGTCTCTGCGAATCATTAAAGTATGCAGGAACGGTAATTACAGCTTCTTCCACTTTTTGCCCGAGATAATCTTCGGCAGTAGCTTTCATCTTCTGAAGAACCATTGCAGAAATCTCAGGGGCAGAATATTTTCTTCCGTCAATTTCTACTCTGATAGTCTGATTATCATCAGACGGTACTACTTTGAAAGGTACCATATCTTTTTCTTCGGATACCTCATTTTCGCGTCTTCCCATAAATCTCTTAATGGAATATACTGTATTATTAGGATTAGTAATAGCCTGTCTTTTAGCTGCCTGACCTACAAGTCTTTCACCGTTTTTTGCGAAACCAACCATTGATGGCGTAGTTCTTGCGCCTTCAGTATTAGCGATAACGGTAGGATTGCTACCTTCCATTACAGCAACACAAGAGTTGGTTGTTCCCAAATCAATTCCAATAATTTTACCCATAATAAAAACCTCCTATTATGACATTTTGTCAAAAAAATTTATTATCAAAAAATATTTATGTCAATCTGACAAATTAGCGACTTATTGTCATACAATCAAGTCTGTATGTAATAATACATATACTGTGCCAAAAAAAGTCATCTGTGATAAGTGTTTAATAAATGAAAAGAAAAAACGGTTTAATAAGATTTAGTTAAAAAAAAGCGTAAGCCCTTACTTGTAATAGACAAGCAAAACCGTAGTAATA
>CAZIXJ010000564.1:0-2247 GCA_964542835.1 uncultured Hyphomicrobiales bacterium | reverse complement strand
TTCAAGTTCTTTTACTTTTTCTTCTACTAAACTTTTTATGTTTCTAATTTCTTCAAGCATAACAATTCAAAATTTATTACAAATAAACGGCAAATATAATAAATAATTTATATAATTCAGAACGATAAATTGAATTAGACAAATAAATCAGTGGGAGATTCATAAATAAAAAAAATCCCCCTTATTTCTTCTATTCTTAATAATAATAGAATAAGGGGGATTAAGTTGAAATTTTTAAGAAAAAATGCTGCTGTTAGTCAATTTCAGGTTCAGGAAGATCAGAAGCTCTTTTGCCTCCTGCAATTTCTACTATTTCATCATCGTAATGGTCTGCAATAATTGCAACTGCATTCAGAGCGGTAATTAATTCATTATCATCAAGATTTAAAGCAGCAAGTGAGTGCTGGAAAACTATAGTATCATCAAACAGAAGTCCGAATGCACCAAAATGCATTTCAGAATTTTTTCTAAGTAAAAAGTGCATTAGTTCTGAATTAATATCAGCACCATTTACTACATTAGCCATACATTCTACTACAGGCTCACTATCGGTAAATGGTCTTACAATTATCATCACCTGTGTAGAACCTCTGGTAATTGTATAGTTACCATTTTCAAAATCTATGTAATCAGGAAAATGCTTTTTCAAAACTTCTTCTACTTTTACAATAGTTTCATCAATCAAATTTTGAGGTGTTTCCATATTGTCCTCGTTATCTTTTTTAAAATATTGAATATCGTTATTCATAATTGTTCACCTTTAGATTATTGAGATTTACCGGAATCCAACATACCCATCTTAGCTTTTAACGCTTCTAAATCACTGTCAGAAGATGAAGATGTGGAAAGCTGTTTGAATTCATCTTCCAGACTTGTGTCATCACCTGCAAGCTCGCCATAAGCTTCAGCTTCAGATTCGAGTTTTTCGATTTTATTTTCGTATTTGTCGAATTTGCCAAATGCATCAGAGCCAACTCCGCTGAGAGATTTTGAAATTTGCTTTTGAGCTTTTGCTGCCTGTGAGCGTGCAATAAGAGTGCTCTGGCGGGATTTTGCTTCGTCTAATTTGGCTTTAAGGCTGTTAAGCTGTTCTCTTAATTTGTCGGCGCTTGCTTTAGCCTGTTGGTGTAAAGGTTGCAAATCATTATGGTTTTTAGTTGCAGTGGCTTTTTTTTCTAAAGCTGCTTTAGCTAAATCTTCACGATTAGCCTGAAGTGCCTGCATAGCTTTTTGCTCCCAGTCTTCAGCGTCTTTTTTGGCTTTTTCCATTTTTCTGAAAAGGCTTTTTTCATTTGCAACAGCCTGCGCTACGGAAAGAGTGGTTTTATTTACGGATTCTTCCATTTCAATAACCATCTGCTTGATCATTTTTTCAGGATCTTCAGCTTTGTCCAAGGCATCATTTACATTGGCTTTGAACACATCGGCTATTCTGTTAAATATGCCCATATTATCCCCTTGTTATTCTAATAATATTAATTAATTTTGAAATAATAGACTTTCCAATATACAAAATATTATTGTATTCATTTCAAATTTTTCAAATTCTTTTGCAAATAGAATATGATTTTATGAAAAAATGAATTCTGGTAATATGGTTAATTAATTTGAATGTATTATATTGCTTAATAATTATTTTTATGATATGAAAATTTGGAATTAATATGAAAATATTGGTAATACTGCTGCTATTTACTATTTATGCAATGCCGGCAAAATACTTCTATGACTTTTCTGCAATTGATATTTCGGGAGATACTTTAGATTTTGAAATATTTAAAGGAAAAAAAATACTTGTAGTAAATACTGCTTCAGAATGCGGATATACATTTCAGTATGGTTCATTACAGGCATTATATAAAAAATATGGTGGTGAAAACTTTGAAATCATAGGATTTCCTTCGAATGATTTTAATCAAGAGCCTGATTCAGATGAAGATATTGAAGATTTTTGCAAAGAAAATTACGGTGTTACTTTTACTATGATGTCTAAAATATCAGTTGGCGGATTTGATATTCATCCTGTATATAAATGGTTGACCCGAAAATCTGAAAATGGAGTAATGGATAGTAAGGTAAAATGGAATTTTCAGAAATATCTCATAAATCCTGACGGTACTCTGCATGGTTATTATCTCAGCAATATCAATCCAATGTCTCAGGAAATACAGGACTGGATTAATGACCAGACTAACGTCGAAATTAATGATAATTCAGTAAAGATATTCCCTGTGCCGGCTGAAAATA
>CAZIXJ010000563.1:0-2253 GCA_964542835.1 uncultured Hyphomicrobiales bacterium | reverse complement strand
TTTTTTGAACTAATGTTTGATTATTCATATGATCCATAGTTCCGGAAATAAAATAATATGTATCTATATTTGGGTTAATATGATTTATATTACTTACAAAATCATAACTTTCAACAATTGATTCCCGATTTTTACCGGTTAAAAACTTATTTTTAGTATTGAAATCTGGAAAACTATTAAGATGTTTTATTGATTGTGAGTACTCAATATTATCCCAATTACTATCTAACACATTACCTGTATGTGTAATTACACTATCAATTTCGTAATTATTATAAATATCAGGATAGAAACTTATACATTCTTCACAAACAACTTCATGATTCAAGTTGAAAAAACTATTCAATGTATAATTTTTGACCAAATTAAAATTAGGATTTCTTTTTAATTGATAACCATCATTTTCATCTATAATGAAAAAACTGAAACTCCCTATATCAACTTGTCCATTGCCATCCAATATTTCAGACTCATCTAAACTAAAATCATAAATACAATTTGTACAAATATTAATCTCAGTCTCAGTGTCACTATCCCATATCTTCATTATTGGCTGTGGTTCACCAGTAGAATAAACATTCTCAAATACAATATTATCATTAGAGTCATAATAATGGTACTTGCAATCATCAATAGGATCAAAATATAACCAATAGTCACCATTTGCATCAGTTTGTATGACATATTTCCCAAATCTTTCTGTAAACTTTTTACCATAAGAGAAATCAGAACCGGATTCATTATATCCATCGATAAATTTAAATAGCTCTTCATTGTTTTCAGTAACATGATTATAGTCTATGTAATTGCATGTAGGATCATCATGATAATCAAACACAATTGGTGTAGTATTAGCCCCGGGCATTTTTACAAATGCACTAAACGGTTCATATCCTGCAGGATAGGTATGAGTAACATCATCAAAATAACTTTTATAATCATCTATTACAAAATCTATAGAATTGTAATTTCTACAATCATCAAAAACTCTACACTGACCAGAATAATCTCCATCACAATTATCACAATTTTCTCCATAAGGGTCTGTTTGTCTAATCGCTCCTATGTCTTCATAAACAAATCCAGGGAAATCCGCATTTGGAGGATTTGCCAAAGGTGGGATTAATAAAGGTTGATGATTTGAAAACAATGCTTCTCTATCATTACTATCGTTGATCATAATATTTTTTATTAAATATTGATATGCCGGAACATCTTTGATATAATTTCCATCTTCATCAGTTATCTTAAATGCATTGAAATAATAATAATTTTGATCATCTGTATAAAATCCATCTTTATCATAAACAAAGATATCATCAAAGGTTTTTATTGTACCATCGACAATATACCTAGCATTTCTTAATCTTGTTATACCAAGAGCATCCTCAATTTTCTTCCACAATTCAAATTCATATTCCTTAAATCCTATTAAAGTATTGCCATGCACTATATATTTTGTGAAATATTCACTATTATTCTCTTGACAATCTTCACAATCGATGCCCTTTTCACAGGAATACCAATCATAAGAGGTATTTATTTCTTTACTTAAATCTAAATCCCAATGTTTGTCTAAATAATCATTCAAATTTTTAACTAACATATGATTTTCAAAGTCAATTTCTTTAGTATAACAAGTACCCGGAAATGTTAATCTAATATCAAATTTCTTACTAATATTGTCATAATCAACATCTATTTTTACACCATTAATTGCAGCATTGTTGATGTGACCATTAACATCATTATACTCTATTGGAGGTGCAACATTACTCCAATCGAATGTCCCACTAGCACTGCCACTACCATATGCAGTATGCATCAATGCTTTAATATTTGTATTAATTCTCCATTTAAAATCTTCTCTTCCATCTATTATATGTTGAATATTTGGATCATAACTTTTTTCTTCTGTTGCAGGTAATGCAGTTTTATCTGGATCAAAAGAATATGTCGTTAAATTTCCAACAGATTGAATTAATTTATTGTTATTTGCACTTTCAATTATTTTAAAGTTAACAACTGCGTATGAAATATTTACATTATTTCTGTCATAAATTATAGGACCTAATTCTATAATATTATTCTTAACGTTCATAACATGAAAATATCCTATTACATTATCTTCATCGTTTAAATATAATAATTTTATCAAATCACCTTTTTTTAAGTTTAACATACTATTACACAACCCTGCACTATTAATATCAGTATATATTAAAAACCTATCCTTATTATCATATCCATCAC
>CAZIXJ010000562.1:0-2272 GCA_964542835.1 uncultured Hyphomicrobiales bacterium | reverse complement strand
CTTCCCGCAGCCGTTGGGGCCCAGGAGGGCGGTAATCCCTTCTGTGAACTCTATCGAGCTTTTCTCGGCAAAGGACTTGAAGCCGAGCATTTCCAGCCGTTTTAAAAACATAGGTTCATAGTATACCAAAAAAGGCCCGGCCGTAAAGCCGGACCTTGTTAAACTACCCTCCCATTCCCTTAGAAGAGCTGGACACGGCATCCAAAGGTCAATTTGAAAACCATTGCCGGGGACGCATCCGACGGGATAAACCAGAGCTGGGGCTCCGTATAGAGAGAATAGGCGTTCAAGGTCCCCCACTCCTTGAGACTCACCTTGGGGAACTCAAGCTGAGCAAGGATAGCACTCAACACCAGCCCCGAGGTAGCCGCTGACTCGTCTCCGCTCGGCGGCACAATGGGGTCATACAGGCTAATATAATTGAAGGTTGCCCCCAAGGCCATATTCATTGAAAGGAATTCCCAGTCCGGCCCTAAAAAGAAATTGAAGGGCAAGGCAGCAACATTGGCCAGGAGTTTTCCCCCCAGGAAATGACCAGCAAAACGAACACTCTGGCCATCCGGCAGTTTCTTCGGTGATTTTCCGTAATGCCCCTGAAGCTTGACATTCTCATCAAAAAAGGTCAGACCCAATCCCACCTGAAAATAGGTTAAACCCAGGGTGTGGCTGTCAAAATACATCCCCTGAACGAAGCCGGGTACGGAGTATGACGATTTATCGCCCTTTCGGAGAGCCGCCTCAATACTCTTAATCCCATGTTCGTCTGATGCGGTTCCTTCCATATTCAGGGTCGTGTTGAGAAGGGCATCCTCATGGGGACTGAGCAAAGTGACTTCAGGCGGACTCTTATCCACGGTGAAACGCGTTCGTGAAACGGCCGTCTCACCATTCTTGAATTCGGCCCGAACCATCACAGCCAAGGGACCATCAGGGACTTCCCCCGTCTCGATTCTATACTTCCACTCATCTCCGCCGCTGGCACGATCAAAGGTACGTCCGTTGTTTATACTTACGTAAACATCGTCTACCTCAAGCTCCCGCAGGGCCTTACGGTTGTCCCTATCCTCTTCATCCAAAAAGTGTCTGTATTCGGCAACCCCGGAAATCCAAGGCCGGCTCGAAACAAAGTCCCCTGCCTGATGGCTGGTAATCTGAACGTAGGGCCCTGTTTCCTCATAGTTGATCTGAACAGCCTCCGAAGCAACCCGCTCGCTCGAAGCCGGCTCAACATACGCCTGAATTTCATGCTCCCCTTCCGAAACAGCCTCTTCAGGAAATACATACCGGAAATATCCCCTGGAATTCACGGCGGCACCATCAACAAAATTGCCGTCCAGATATATCTGAACCCGGTTTACAGGAACAGAAGCCTGAGCCCGCCCCTCAACAATCAGCTGTCCGGAAGCATCCGTACCATCCTGAGGAAAAAGCAGCGTCACGAAGGTACTTTCTACATCATCCTGGACATAGATATTCCTTGCCTTAACTGTTTCATTCTCGGCAGCATCCTTAGCTGTCAACCGGATATTGAACCACCCCTCCTTCAGTCCGCTTATATCGACCGTATCCTGTAGAATCGACCGTGTTGACAACTCCTTGACAACCTTTTCTCCATCTCGATTGATTGGTGCAACCTCCAAGAGGAGGGACTCTACCCCAATGTTGTCGTCAACCCTGCCGCTGAGATCCAACTCTTGCGAAACGACATCCTTATCAACCGGTTTAGTAAGATCAACGACGGGAGAGGTGTTGTCTATGTTAATAAGAGAAAACAATTTAGATGATATGTCATATTTGTCAACAGTTATTATTTGTACTGAGTACGTCCCATCCTCAAAAATCGTTGTATTGAGATCATAATGCCAATTCCTTGTAGTGGCTTTTGCTGTATCATCCTCTTCGGCAAAACGGGCGCGCTGAAAGGTAGTCCCGTTGTCAAAGGACAGGAGCACATCCTTGATTCCGTTCTCGTCATAGGCCGACCCTTCCAGCCGAACAGTCTCCCGGTTGGTCTCTTCAACCGTCGGGCTGTCAAAGGTTGTTTCCGGCTCATCGAGGCTCACTTGAATTGTCCTAGCCTGCACCTTTCCCTTGAGCCCATACTCGTCAACCGCATAAGCCTCGATTGTATGTTCATTATCGGTCAACCGGTCTATCTCCATATCAACAGAGAAGCTGTTGCCCCCGGGCAATTCCTGAAAATCTCCCTCGTCGATCCGCCAGTAGATCGCATCGACAGCATCATCATCAAAGGCCATTCCGCTGATGGTGA
>CAZIXJ010000561.1:0-2280 GCA_964542835.1 uncultured Hyphomicrobiales bacterium | reverse complement strand
TTAAGTTTGAGCAAATTAAATAAAAGAAGTGCAACTTCACATTAGTTGGAGGTATTGACTATGTCTAAAGGCGGTGGAGCCGGTAAGGTTTATTTCGTATTATATCTGGCAGTAGTGCTGGAGCTTCTCATCATTATCGTAGAGAGAGATGAGGCAGAAGAACATTTGAGACAAAAGCAGAAAGAAGCGATGAAAATTGTAGAATCAATTCTTTCGCAAATGCAGTCCGGAGCAGGAACTGAGGGTATGAACACACGACCTCAGGATGAAATCACAATCCCACCATCCGGAATTAATATTAAAGAAGTAATGGGCGCTGATATTAAATCCCACAGAAAATATACTGTGGAGGTTGGCGTAACCGACGTTACTTCTGCTATTGCCAGAAGGGAGCTGGAAACAGAGAAAGAATATGAGCTGCGGCTTGAAAATCTCGTTAAGCTCGCAAACGTTCAGGAAATTCAATATCAGCTATTTTATAATCCCGATGAAAATCCTGACAATGCACCTGAATTTCCTACCGAACAGGAGATAAAAGACAGAAAACTGAATTTCTCCGAGTTGGAACCCGGGCAAACCATTTCGGATGAAGATAGTGAAACGGAATGGGAATTTCTGAGTATCTCCGAAATGGTTTTAGATCATAAAGCAACGTATAATAATCTTAATACCGATAACATTAAGGCTTCTGATATTAAACCCGTGTATCCTGATGAGCTTAAAGTGCAGATAGGACCATTGTACAAACCGGATTTTGTGCCGGATGACAGTGTGTTTTACTATGCACCTGAAAAAAGTCAGCTTGATAAGACGGTAGGAGGGACTGACCTTCAGAAAAGAGCCTTTACCGTTAATTTTGAACCACCTTCAAAAGCAGGCTGGTACAAATTAAGATTCTTCTCAAGAACAAACAGAATACTCGGTGTAAAAGGCGGGGAAATTTATGAAAATATTTCTGATGAAACTACCGTTAACATCGGTACTGTTCAGCTTTCTGTAGGCGATTTGAGACAAGTATATAAAGAATTGAAAATGAATCTCGACGAATTTGAAATTCCAACTCTTGAAGATTTAGTAGAAGACCAGGATTTGGATTTGTTTATGGATAAAATCGAATCCGTTAAAGAAAAAGCAGCTTCAAGAGAAGATGCTGAAGAAATTCAGAGTAGAATTAATCTTTATGCTTACATTTGTAAACTTCTTGCACCGGGGCAATCGGTTAATTTCGATCAGAACAGCGGTACACTTGAATTTAATGTACGTGTAATTACACCTGAACCAAGAATTGCAGATCCGGTTGTAAATGCACCAAGTTACGTACCTGTATTTGATCAGGTAGCCGGAGTTTTTGAATTTGACATTTCTCCTTATCAGGGAGCTGCTAATGCTGTAACAGGCAGAGTGATAGATGAAACCGGCAATAACGTAGCAAGGCTTGACCTCACTCCTCTGGATCAGATTGCATCTCTTGATATACCTGCACCGGTAAACGGCGGTAAAAGGCTTTACAGGGCTACTGTAAATGAAGTATTACCTCCTGGAAACTACAAAATTGAAATTACTCATCAGTTAAGCGGAAAATCCAAATCGGAAGAAATTAATTTCGATGTATTTGAAACAGGACTTACTGAAGAAAGTGCCAAAGCTCTTAATCAGAGACTTGATGTATTTGCTTATTATGGTTATCCTATGGCATTTTCGGTAGAGCCGAAATCCGGCGGTAAAATAAGAGCAGATCAATTCAAAATATTCGTAAATACCGATGATAATCCACAAAGAACTCCTTATTCAGGGCTTTCGGTTTCTCAGGATGACGCTATTAAGCTTACTCCCGAATCTAAACAGGTATCTGTAAAAGTTGTATGGGTGCAGCCATATACTGAAGAAGAAATTGTTCTGTTTGACGAAAGAACTGTAGATATCAAACAGGAAGCTCCGGGCATATCGACTATCAGAATGGCTACTGACTTTAGCGGAACTGCCGCCAAAGTAAAAGTCAGGATAGATAATATTATGATTTCCAGTTCTACAACAGGCTCTAAAGAGCAGCCAGATGCCAGAACCAGAGTAGATATTGCAGGAGACCCTGAAATAGAAGATGGATTAAGTGGGTACAACTTTACAATCGAACCTGAAATTCTTGAAACCGGTGATAATATGTACAGTGTGGAACTAGAGCTTGGCGGACAGCTTGAAAGAGGTCAGGATAAGCTTAGTGGTACTATAATGGTTCCGGTAAGAGCGGTAAAAATAACCGATAAAGCTCTGGCAGCAATCCAG
>CAZIXJ010000560.1:0-2283 GCA_964542835.1 uncultured Hyphomicrobiales bacterium | reverse complement strand
AAAACGATGTAAAATATCTGGAGATATTAAAAAAAAGCGGGAAATTAACTGCTATTACTACTTATAGCCCTACAAGTTATTTTTTATATCGAGGTATTCCGATGGGATTTGAATATGAGTTGCTTAAGCGATATACAGATTATATCGGAGTAGAACTGGATTTGAGAATTACTGATAATATTGACAGTCTGTTTCATAAACTGAATAGCGACAGCATTGACCTCGTAGCTCACGGTTTTACTATTACATCAGAAAGAAAAAATGTTGTGGATTTTACTGATTACCTTTATCTTACGCATCAGGTGCTTGTACAGAGAAAGCCGGATAACTGGAGAAGAATGAGCTGGAGTAACTTACAAAAAAATCTCATTCACGACGTAATCGAACTGATAGGAGATACTGTATCGGTAAGGAAAAATTCATCATATTTGCACCGGCTCGAAAATTTATCATCTGAAATAGGAGGAAAAATTTATATTGATACCTTGCCGGGTGATTTATCAACCGATGAGATTATAAAAATGGTAGTAGATAAGGATATTAAATATACCATAGCTGATGATAATATTGCAAGCATTAATGCTTCATATTATCCCGTACTGAATATGGATGTACCTGTAAGCTTTTCTCAAAGAATTGCATGGGCACTTAAAAAAAATTCCGGCGATTTGAAAAATTCACTTAATGAGTGGATAGAAAAAATTAAAGATGATGAAACATATTATGTGCTTTATAATAAATATTTCAAAAACCAAAGAAGCTACCGGAAAAGAATACAAAGTGATTTCCTAAGCCTGAATGATAACAAAATCAGTAAATATGATGAAATTGTAAAAAAATATGCAGCAAATATCAAATGGGACTGGAGGCTGATATCTTCTCTTATATATCAGGAGTCAGGTTTTGATAATTACGTAAGCTCGTGGGCAGGTGCACAGGGGCTAATGCAAATAATGCCTGCCACTGCAAAAGATTTGGGTATTAAAAACATCCACTCCCCTCAGGAAAACATTCAGGGTGGTATTAATTATCTCAGACAAATGTATGATAATTTTGATATGATTGAAGATACACTGCAAAGGCAAAAGTTTGCTCTTGCATCCTATAATTGCGGATACTATCACGTGCTGGATGCACAGACGCTCGCCGAGCTAAAAGGTCTCGACAAATATAAATGGGATGATAATACTGAAGAAATGATACTTGAGCTTAGCTATCCCAATGTATATAACAAACCAGAAGTAAGATACGGCTACGTAAAGGGAATTGAACCATATACTTACGTAAGACAAATATTTGAAAGATACGAGCATTACGAAAAATTTATCGAATAGATTTTATTTGTTAGATAAATTTCATTAAATTGAGAGTTAATTTATTGAATGTTTTAATATTTTGGAGAAAAAATGAAAAAGCTGATAATACTTGCAGCAATTATTCCATTGTTTTTTATTTCCTGTGATAAGCAGGAAGGAGAAGTCAGTAAAGAAAGTAAAGAAACTTCTTCTGAAATAACAAAAGGTGAAAGGCTGTTCACCGCTGAAGATATGTATTCAGTAAAAAGGCTTTCAGGAGCTAAATTATCCCCTGACGGGCAGTGGATAGTATATCAAATGTCCACACCTTCTATAAAAGATAACAAATTATATACTGACCTTTATCTTATGAAATCAGACGGAAGTGAAGTAAAACAATTAACCGACGACCCTGCCTCAGATCGCTCTGCAGTATGGATGCCTGACAGCAAAAGCATTGCATTTCTATCATCACGGGACGGAAGTTCTCAGATTTATAAAATGACTATCCCTGAAGGCAATATATCAAAAGTAACCGATATTGAAAATGGCGTAGGAAATCTATTGGTTTCTCCCGATGGAAAGTATTATTCTTTTACTGCCGAAGTAAAAATCGGTGAAAATATTCACGATGAATATCCTGAATATGATAAAGCAAACGTACTGAAATACGAAGACCTCCCTGCCAGACACTGGGATGAGTGGACAGATAATTACTATTCACATTTGTTTATTATGCCCGTAGCCGGTGGAGAAGCTAAAGATTTGATGGAAGGTGAAATGTATGATACTCCATTAAAGCCTTTTGGTGGTGTTGGAGAAATTGCTTGGTCGCAGGACAGCAAGGAAATTGCATATACTGCTAAAAAATATTCCGGGTTGGAATTTGTAACAAATACAAATTCTGATATTTATATTCATAATCTTGAAACAGACGTTACTACAAATATTACTAATGATATGCCCGGATTTGACAAATACCCTCTAT
>CAZIXJ010000559.1:0-2287 GCA_964542835.1 uncultured Hyphomicrobiales bacterium | reverse complement strand
AGCAAAGTAAGAGCTTTGCTAAGCAATTCGATGATTTCTACTGTGCTGAATATGATTATGGTTGTAGTCTATATTTCTATGATGCTTGCATATAGTGTCGAGCTGTCTATTATTGTACTGGCATTTATTCCTCTTTTTATTGGTATGACGCTTATATTCACTCCAATAATCAAAAAAATATCCAATGAAATATTCAAGACAAACAGCGACCAGTCTTCTGTAATGATTGAATCAATACAGGGAATAGAAACAATTAAGGCAAATTCAGTCGAATGGACAGTTCGTACTAAATGGGAAGACTCTTATGTGCAGAATGTAAATCAATCTGCAAAAATGCAAAAAATTCAAATGACAGCCGGTATCATAAGTAAGACTATTACTACAGTCTCGAGCATTAGCGTTTTGTGGTATGGTTCACATCTTGTAATGGAAGGGGCAATGTCGCTTGGTGAATTTATGGGTTTTAATGCAATTATAGGCTCTGTAATGGCTCCGATTATGGGTATTGTAGGGCTTTATGACCAGTTTCAGGCAGTAACGACTTCAATGGACAGACTTAATGACGTATTGCAGATAAAACCTGAAGTAGATGACACGCCAAATGAGAAAAATCCTAAAGTATTCGTTAAGAAAGTAAAAGGCGATGTATCATTTGAAAACATAAGTTTCAGATACGGCTCCGAAGACTCACCACTTGTAATAAACGGACTCAATCTTGAAGTAAAAGCCGGAGAGACGGTAGCTCTTACCGGAAAATCAGGTTGCGGAAAAAGTACATTAATGAAGATGATAGCTGGATTTAATATTCCAACGGGCGGCTCTCTGAAAATTGACGGGACTGATATAAACAATATTGATTTATATTCACTTAGGGGAAAAATTGGCTGGGTTTTACAGGATAGTTTTCTTTTCAGTGGAGACGTAATAGAAAATATTGCTCTCGGTGATACAAATCCTGATATAAATAACGTAGTAAAAGCTACCAAACTTGCAGCAGCAGATGAATTCATAAAAGATTTCCCAATGGGATATAAAACTATGATTGGCGAGAAAGGTATGGCAGTATCGGGAGGTCAGAGACAGAGAATTTGTATTGCACGAGCATTATACAGGGACCCTCAAATATTGCTTATGGATGAAGCTACATCTTCACTTGATGCAGATTCTGAAAAGAGAATTCAGGAAGCACTTGATAAAATTCTTGTCGGAAGAACAGCAGTAATAATTGCTCACAGACTAAGCACGGTAAGAAATGCAGATATTATCTGCTATATGGATAAAGGCAGAATAGTAGAAAAAGGTACACACGATGAGTTAATAAAAGCAAAAGGTCTTTATTATCAAATGGCTACTGAACAAATCGGAGGAAGTGAATAATATGTCTGATGAACAAAAAAAATATAGAATTACTGATTCTGATGGGGCTGATTTATTTTTTGCTTCTGCAAAAAAATCTGATGATAAAATTGAAAAGCCCGATTTGGAAAAAGATGATAAAGCCAAGAGGAAAAAACGTATTGTTATTTTAAGTTCAGTTGCTGTTTTTCTGCTTGTCTTGATTTCAAGCGGAAGCTATTTAGCATATAATGCCGTAAAAAAATTCAGGTCTATGGAAATTGCTTTAAATGATATTTCTACAGGCTTTTTTGATTACGAAAGGAATATGAAACTTGGGCTTTCCGTAGAGAAAAATTTTGAGAAATCTATTGCTCAGGCAGATTCTCTGGCTTATATTTTAGACAGTCTGATTATAAGATACCCTCAGGCTGATACTCTTAAAAAAATGTGGGCTTATATTAAAACACATAAAAATGAAAAGCTGATACATTATTATTTGAAAAGTAATTTATTCGAAAATATTGATAATATTGATAAATCTGAATTTGATAAAATCAAAGAATATAATCCTCCCCTGCTACACATTATTACTATTCTTGAAAATATACCTGAGCTTTACAGATATAAGCAATTATATCCGGTACCACCTGAAATCGCAGAAGTTGTTCCTCCTCACTGGATGGTGGAATCACTGAAAAACAGAATTAAAACAATAGATGATACATTAAGCCATAACGTAGTAATTATTAAAGAGCATTTCCCTATTTTAAATACATGGATAAACTACATTAGCAATACAATAGCTCCTGAAATAAACGAGTGGTCATCATTCTGGTTTAACTATAAGAAAGCAATAACAGATAAATCTTCTATGGAAAACACAAAAATACTGCATAATCTAAAGCAGCAATTCCCATACGCAAATCTACTAAATTCAGATGACGATGAA
>CAZIXJ010000558.1:0-2293 GCA_964542835.1 uncultured Hyphomicrobiales bacterium | reverse complement strand
AGATATATCAGATAGATAATTAATTCTTTCATCGGAAATAAGACTAATTTCTCTGTCGAGATGTGTAGGCATCTGCTCAATTAATGAAGTATTGAGATTATATTCAGCATCTGTAAATTCATTGAGTGAATTATACACATCCTTGAATAATCTGTTTATTCCCGTGTTATTAAACTGATTGCTGCTTGAAGCATAAACAGGCAGAGGCTGCTCTTCCAAAGGTTTAGATTTGTCAGTTTCCACTGCATTATTTCTGATATAATTTATCATTACTTCACGGAGAGCATCTTCTGAACCGCGTTTTTCAAATTTATTGATTACGATAAAATCTGCTCTATCGAGCATATCAATTTTTTCGAGCTGCGATGGCGCCCCAAATTCGGCAGTCATTACGTAAACCGCTTTATCTGTAATATCTACTACACGACTGTCGCCCTGCCCGATACCGCTGGTTTCGGCTATGATTATATCATATCCTGCTGCTTTGAGAACTTTTATTGCATCCTGAAGACTACGGGTGATTTCATTTTGACTGTCGCGTGTAGCAAAGCTGCGGAAGTAAACTCTGTCATTATATATTTGATTATATCTTATTCTGTCGCCGAGCAATGCACCACCTGAACCGCTTTTGGTAGGGTCAACCGCAAGCACACCGATTTTCACGTCATCAGTATAAGTCATAAATCTGCCGATAAGCTCATCAATCATAGAGCTTTTGCCTGCACCGCCTGTTCCGGTGATACCAACCACCATTGATTTGTTTTTGTTGTATTTATCATATAATTCACGGAAAGGAGCCAGCTTTTCGCAATCATCATCGCAATTTTCAATAAAAGTAAGTTGCTTTGCAATCTGAAGCGGTGTATCGGTAGAAAGATTTTTTATATTGTCTTCACTTATCTCATTAGCTTTTTGCCCTTCGGGAGAATTAATAAATTCACCAACTCGCTTGATAATATCATCGGCAATTCCGTCAATACCGACTTTTTGTCCGTCTTCTGCGTGATATATTCTTTCTACACCGTATTCTTCCAGAATTTTTATTTCTTTCGGGAGGATTACGCCGCCACCGCCGCCAAATACTTTGATATGAGGAGCATTATTGTCTCTGAGCAAATCAACAAGGTATTTGAAGTATTCATTATGCCCGCCCTGATATGAACTGACCAATACAGCATCAGCATCTTCTTCAAGGGCTACAGTTACTACTTCATTCACAGAACGATTATGCCCGAGATTAATCACTTCGGCACCGCGCTTCTGCAATAATCTTCTAAATAAATTTATTGATACGTCATGCCCGTCAAAAAGAGCAGCGGCAGTAACCACTCGTATCTTTTTCATATTATCTCCGTTTATTTTAATACACTTCTTGCTATTACAAGTCTCTGGATTTCACTTGTACCTTCATATAATTCCGTAATTTTTGCATCTCTGTAATATCTTTCCACATCGAAATCTTCAGTATATCCGTAACCGCCGTGAATCTGAATTGCTTTATTTGTACAGAACATAGCAGTTTCTGATGCGTGGAGTTTTGCCATAGCAGCTTCTTTTGAGTATTTTTCTCCTGCATCTTTCAGTTTACTTGCTCTCCATGTGAGAAGCCACGCAGCTTCGTATTGAGTCTGCATATCTGCGAGCATCCACTGAATAGCCTGGAAATTTGCAATCGGAGTATCGAACTGATGTCTTTCTTTTGCATATTTTGTAGCATCTTCAATAGCAGCACGGGCAATACCCAGAGCCTGAGCAGCAATACCAAGTCTGCCGCCGTCAAGAGTTACCATTGCCAATGGGAAGCCTCTGTTAAGTTCGCCAATCATAGCTTCTTTTGGTAGTTCTACATTATCAAGAATAATTTCGGTTGTGGAAGAACCGCGAATACCGAGTTTTTTCTCTACTTTACCGATACTGTAACCCGGAGCATTGGAATCTACGATAAATCCTGTTACCCCTTTTGTCTTCTTTGATGGTTCGGTGCTGGCAAGAAGTACGAATACTTCCGCTTCTTTGCCGTTTGTGGCAAACATTTTGGAGCCGTTAAGTATCCATTTGTCGCCTTCGAGTTTTGCGGTGGTTTTTGTAGCGCCGGCATCAGAGCCTGCACCTGACTCAGTAAGAGAAAATGCACCGATTTTCTTGCCTGAAAGCAAATCAGGAAGATATTTTTGCTTTTGTTCCTCAGTACCGAAGCGATAAATTGGGTCGCAGCAAAGAGAAGAGTGAGCAGAAACAATTACACCGGTTGATGCACACCAACGTGAAATTTCTTCCACTGCAAGGAAATAAG
>CAZIXJ010000557.1:0-2303 GCA_964542835.1 uncultured Hyphomicrobiales bacterium | reverse complement strand
AATCGCTTCCACCAGAAGTCACGCCAGTAATCAATATCTGTTTGGCTTGTAGGATGATTGTCGGTATCCATTGATAAACCACACATATCATTAAATTCAGCTGATGAATAGAAATATGTTTCCCAATCTGTATTAGTTGGATCTAATGGATCATAATTATTCCAAATTAATGGGTCTGTTCGTCTGTTTAATACTCCTACATAAAATTCATTGTTTATATCTGAATTAATATCTTTTTGAATATAAATTGAATAAAATGATGAATCTTCAGTTTCCCATTTGCTCTCTTTTACATAACCCTGGAAATTTGCTTTGTCGTAAGGTTTGTAAATTCTTTTAGTTTTAACTTCATCTAATTTAATTATGGAATTCATAAAATTGTATTCTTGTTCACTTCTATCGCTTCCTTGAAAATCTGAATAATACTCAGGGCTACAAATAATATGATCCTTAAATCCATTAGTCTACCAACCCAATAGTTGCATATCCATTAGCTCATCTTCAATTTCATCTAACCACAAATGATTTTTGAATATTTCAATTCGACTGGACCTTCTACCAACATATATATTATCAACCCCATCTCCAAGTTGATCAGAAAATGCATCCAAATCCATAAAATAGTCGTATCTCCATGGATCATTTTCAATAATATAATCACCACCTGCTTCAAATGATTCTATGCTATTTATGTCAGTTCCATCTAATTCAAGACCATTACCAATACCATGAAAATTATCATATACATCTAATTCGTCGTCAATTACTAATTCACTCAATCTCTGACCGTTTGCCCATTGTTTAATATTCACTGTTTTGTCAAAATCAAATGTAATGTCATCAGGACCATCATAAATCAAACCTTTAGCACCTGCTAATACAACTGTAAACCACAAAAGCCTGATTTCTTCAGATGTTTTTGGGCGAAAATTACCTAAAACTAAATATTGGTCGTTTGGAAATAAAGATGAATTTGAAATAGGGTTAGGTGAATAATTGCTTCCTAAATAAAAATTACATATCCATTTATTATCCGGATTAAATAACAGTTCATCATGTTTTAAGGATTTATCCAAATAATTTGGGTAAACAGAATACTCATAACTACCTTGTATTGATTCACTTGCCTTCATACATTCTACATATTCAGCTTTATCAAAATTCTCTATTGCATCATAGAAATCACCTGAATATTTAGTTTCTAATCCATCATACCAAATACTTTCTTTCAGAAATGTTTCATAATGTGAATATAAGCCCGGTTTGGTCTCAAGAGCATCAGGATCCAAAATTATATTCTCATCAATTATAGTACTACTCCAATCTCTTCCTTTATCGCCATATTTGAAGCCAATACTTAATTCATGGTGGTTTAAGTTTGCACCATTGATATATGGTACTGCCGTTAGAAGTTCCATTCCATAACTAATACCTGTGTGTCTTGTATCTGCTCCGGTATATTTAAAGAATAAATTACTCATATTTGTTGCATCTCTATTAATAAAAATTCCGTTGGATATTTTATTTAAATACCTAAGACCTCTCCATAGCATTGGATGATCGTACTCAAACATTGCATTTTCAATTTTAAATGGAAAAAACTTTGGTTCCGGTAAATTCATATTCAATGTATCAATATAATAAAGATATGATTCTATTGTGGGTTTAATAGTCCTGATAAAAGGTTTTGAAAAATCAGAGCTTGGGTATGTAACTGGAGAGTATTTAATCCTTTTTGGTGCAAAATTTCGTGCATATCCATCTTCCTCATATCCATCTATTGGATCACTTACATCTACGGTATCATACACCAACTCCCTAAACATCATTTTCGCCGATTCATTTTCTATTCTTATCCAGTTTATTCCTATATCAAGATTATCTTTGTAATTTACTACTATATCCAAATCAGTGATTTGTGGATTCCCTGTTCCGGGAAAGTATGGATTGTTAGGAATGCATGTTACATTATTTATTTTTGGCAAAAATTCAGTATTCTTATATATATCAAATTCGTCAATATAACTACCATCTGTAAAAAATACTGCCGAAATAGTTGTACTTTCTCCATTATTGCCGAGATGACCTTTCTTAATTTCAATAATCTCAGGTCTATTAAAACTCGGGTCTGTAAATTCGCTCTGGTCAATAATTTTAGTGTATCTCTCTGTATCATTATAATCGTTCAAGTATTCATCAGAGTCTTCTATATCATATGACGGAATACCGTTAAATGCTATGGAAAAACCATGACTTGAGCCTTCATCATCAACATATTCACCCGGCAGCTCTATTGTTAGTAC
>CAZIXJ010000556.1:0-2304 GCA_964542835.1 uncultured Hyphomicrobiales bacterium | reverse complement strand
TACATTTTTCTATAATATTTGGATTTCATCGTTTTCACACAGGCTCTTTAACTCGGGGTTTATAATCATAAAAAAATATAAGGGCTTTAGCCCAAATTCCACCCCGAGCTGAAGCACGGGGCTATTCATGCTTTTTCAAAGAACATCTGCCACAAAGACGAGGCAACGCCTCGTCTCTACGTTTATTCAACCGTAGGGTTAACCCTACGGTTTGTATCATTTCCTTTCCTCCTTTTGCAAAGCCCCGACAAATCGGGATGCAGGCAAGACAGAGGATTTATTTATCATTGCATTTATTTTCTCTATCTCAATAATTAATATTGGCTTTTTAATCTGCTCAGTCTATTAAAGTAACATTCCTTCACAAGAATTTTATAAAAAATACGTTAGTATTTCAAAGTTTTAATTAATCAATATCCGGAGAAAAAGAATATGAAAAGAAATATTATTGCAGCAGTATCACTATTGGGAGTTGGTGTTTTCATTGGGATTATGCTTGTTTCTAATTTGACACCTAATATTATAAATTCTGTATTTGGAGAAGAAAAAGACGTAAAAATCGGCGCTGACAACGCTCCCGTAATTATGGATGAACCTTCCAAATTACTGAATAACGCACTTGTAGCAGCCAGCGAAGCAACAATTCCAACTGTTGTATCACTTAATGTAGAAGTGAAGTTAAGTTCTTCAGGAAGACCACAATTCCACGATTTCTTTGATTTCTTTGAAATGCCTGATGAAGACCGTGAAAGAAGGTCGAGAGGTATGGGTTCAGGGGTAATTATTTCTGAAGACGGATATATAGTAACTAATAATCACGTTGTAGAAAATGCTGTGGATAACGGTATTGAAATCACTACTAACGACAAGAAAAAATACCGTGCAAAACTAATCGGTACTGACCCCCTTACTGATTTAGCCGTACTAAAGATTGAATCGGATGACGTAATCTTCGAAGCAGCACATATCGCCGATATGGATAATCTGAGAATCGGAGAGATGGTAATAGCTGTGGGCAATCCGCTTGGTTTGAATTCTACGGTTACTTCCGGTATTGTAAGTGCTATTGGAAGAGGCCAATTTGGTATGAGAAGAAGCAGCTACTCAGTAGAGAATTATATTCAGACAGATGCCGCAATTAATCCGGGGAATAGTGGTGGTGGTCTGTTTGACCTGAATGGAAGCCTTATAGGGATTAATACTGCGATTGCCACAGGCACGGGAAATTATATTGGATATGGATTTGCTATACCAATTGACCTCGCTATGGCTGTAATTGATGACTTGATTGATGACGGAAAAGTTAACAGAGGATATATCGGTGTTCAAATAAAAGATGTGGATGAATTATTTGCCAAAAAGTTTGGACTTGATGAAGTAACAGGAGTACTTGTATCTGATGTTTTACCCGGAAAAGCTGCCGACAAAGCAGGACTAAAACAGGGTGACGTAATACTTAAAGTAGATGATAAAGAAGTTGCCACTACAAGTGAATTGCAAAGTACAATCGTATTTTATCGTGCCGGCGATGAAGTTACTCTTACAATTTTACGGAATGGAAAAGAAATCAAGAAAGTTGTTACTCTTGAAAGCCGTGATGAAGACATTGCTGAAAAATCTGCAGATGAATCTGAAAAAGAAGAAGAAACCGAAATAAATGATGACGAACCGGTAACTTTTGATAATATTGGATTTACTGCAAGCCCTCTTACTTCCGAAATAAAATCCGAATATGAAGTAAATAATGGTGTGATAATAACTGACGTAGAAAGATTCAGCATAGCTTCCGACAGAGGTTTGTTCAGAGGTGGAGTAATTACGAAAGTTGATAATGCTGAAATTAAATCTCCAAAACATTTGAAAAAAGTTCTTGATAAAGCATCTTCGGGAGATGTAGTGCTTATGTATCTTAAGTTTCAGGATAGCAATCAAATAGTTGCGATTGAGCTACCATAAATCAATAAGATTAAATAATTTAAAAATTTAATTTCTGAATTACCCTTGGCATAGAGTCTGTGTAAAATGATGAAAATCTAAAAAAAATTGAAAATTCAATAGCCCTGTCATTGAGGAAAGATTTTATTCTGGCAAGCATGTATGCCGGCATGGCCTTTTCCAACACAAAAACAGCCGCAGCACATTCAATCAGTTATCCTTTAACTGCTATATACGACATACCGCACGGAATAGCATGTTCTATGACACTGCCTTTTCTGCTTAAACATAATTACTTGCCTGTTAAAGAAAAAATTGATCTGCTGTCTGAAAGGCTGGGATATAATATTGTTAACAAACTTGATGATA
>CAZIXJ010000555.1:0-2305 GCA_964542835.1 uncultured Hyphomicrobiales bacterium | reverse complement strand
AAATTAAAAAATTCAAATCAATAAAAGATATTTCTCTGGATTTATCAAGGATTAATATCTTTATTGGCAGAACTAATACCGGGAAAACTAATATTCTCGAAGCTATTTCCTTATTAGGTAAATCTTACGGAAGTGAATTTTTTTCGGATATTATAAATTATGAAAGCATAGAAAATTTATTCTATTTTAACAATATTGAAGAAATAATTGAAATCGTTTCTGATGATAAATGTATTTCGTTATCAAGCATTCCTGATAAAAACTCATATTTATTCTTCCGTAATTTCGATTGTAATGAATATAAAGGTTTGAACTTTACTGATTTTAAAAACAAAACAGAATTTCTTCAAAAAGCCGGGCAAAAAGGAATTGATAAAATAATTGATATCAATAAACTTTACTGGTCGGAAATTGATAGCAATTTCATTCTAACAGGTGATTTATTAAAAGAATCAAATATCAAGACTTATAAATTTAAAAGAACTGATTTTAAGGATAAAAAAAACCAGTCTCTCAATCCTCCTTTTGGCAGTAATTTATTCAGAATTGTTTCTTCATACAAAAGTGTAAGAGATGACCTTGTAAAATATTTAGATGATTATAATCTCGAAGTGGTTTTTAATCCTAAAGACAACAATTTTCAAATTCAAAAAAAAGAATCCGGATTCGTATATCAGTTACCTTTATCTGTTTTAGCTGATACTTTACAAAGGGCAATTTTCTATTATGCAGCAATTAAATCCAACACTGACTCAATAATTTTATTAAAGGAACCGGAAGTTCATTCTTATCCGCCTTACATCAAAGATATGGCTCAGAATATCATAGATTCCAAGCAAAATCAATTTTTAATATCTACTCATAGTCCTTATTTATTTGATAGTTTAATTGAAAATGCAGATTCCGATATTTCCGTTTTTTTAATTGATTACAGTAATCATGAAACAAAAGCAAAAAAATTAAGTGATGATAATATAAATGAAATCTTAAGTTTCGGCTATGATATATTTTTAAATCTTGAAAATTTTTATGAGAGATTTTGATGATTCCTCTTTATGTAGAAGGCAATATTGATAAACTTTTATTTGAAACTATTAATGAATTCCTCTCTTACAGATATTTTCAATATGAAAAGCCTTTCATAATATTTAAAACTAATTCTGTAAATGATGTTCTTATTCGATTGAGCAAATCTCAATTTCTTGCTGTTGGTATTATTGATGATGATAAAATAAAGAATAAGATTTATAATGAATTTAAAATTTGCAAAGAAACTGAAAAAAACTAATTTTCTGCTCAATGATGATAAATTTCTTATAGTAATAAAAAAAGCCACAGAAGACTGGATAGATTATGTTTGCAGAGAAATCAAAATAAATCGGAGTAACTTCGGATTACCGGATAACTTCAATGAATTTTTGAAAATCACTAAAAAGCAGTTATACAATGACAGTAAACAAAAAATTAAAAATCTCCTAAAAGCAATTTTGAATAAAAAAGATGACGGATATATTAATAATCCCGTTAATTATCTTGTGCGTATTTTCAGATTATTTTCAATAAAATTCTTACAAATATAAAATCCATCATATAAAATCAGCTTTCATCCTTCTTTTCTAAAGGAAGTGGCTTTAATTCAGCAGAGACAGAGACTGAGACTGAGGATTTTTTACAACTAAATTTTTACAATCTTCGCAAATAGATTAATGCATTTTTTAGGATGAACGAATTATCAAGTTTTTTCAGCTATTAGCCTGACTATGTCGGCATCTCCCGAATGACTGTTACTTTCCTGCAGATGAATATTTTTCTCCTCGAGCAATCTAATATTCAATCCTATAAAATCCGATTTTAACTCTTCCACAGAATATAGCATATCAATATCTTTAGGACCGCCTGATGAATTATTAATCTGATTTTTATTAAATGCTTCGATTAAAATTTTTCCTCCATCATTAAGCATTTCGACAAATTTCCTATTAGATTTTTTTCTCAAATCAGGAGGCAGATGAAAATAAATCATAATTATCAAATCGAATTTTAATTCGCTTTCATATTGCATTACGTCAGCTACTTCATATCTTATTTTAGTTCCGTAATTATCAGCAAGCCTCATAGCTTTCTTCCGGGCTTCTGTACTTTGATCAAAGGAATATACGCAATGCCCTGATTTTGCAGCATATACAGAGTTACGTCCTTCCCCGTCAGCAGGAAAGAGTATATTTAATTTTTTATTCTTTTCATTATCAATGTATGTTTTGAAAAATTCATTAGGTTCAGTACCATAATGAAAATCTTTGCCGGA
>CAZIXJ010000554.1:0-2307 GCA_964542835.1 uncultured Hyphomicrobiales bacterium | reverse complement strand
ATGGAAAAATTTAAAAATTACGTTAATAGCTCTTGGGTAAACCCTCTTTCAGGTAAATATTTTAAAAATATAAGCCCGGCTGATAAGAATGATATTATCGGTGAGTTTCCCGAGTCCGGAATTGATGATGTTAATGAAGCTGTAAAATCAGCAAATGAAGCTTTTAAAAAATGGAAAAATGTACCTGCTCCCAAAAGAGGAGATATGCTCCGCAAAGCAGGAGATATTTTTAACAGACGCAAAAATGAACTTGCCAAGATTATGACACGCGAAATGGGTAAGCCCGTTTTCGAGACTGAGGGCGACGTGCAGGAAGCCATTGATACCTGCTACTATGCGGCATCCGAGACACGCAGGCTTTTCGGTTATACTGTACCGAGCGAAATGAACGATAAGCAGAATATGTCATTCCGCACTCCCGTAGGAGTTTGTGGTATTATTACTGCATGGAACTTCCCGATAGCAGTACCTTCGTGGAAAATAATTCCTGCTATTGCCGCAGGAAATACTGTGGTATTCAAACCATCTAAAGATTCACCACATTCGGGAATAATTTTTGCAGAAATACTCGAAGAAGCCGGAATACCAAAAGGAGTATTCAATGTAGTATTCGGCAAAGGTGCTATGGGGAATATGATAGTAGAGCATCCTTGCGTAAATCTCATTGGATTTACTGGCTCTACAGATGTAGGCAAGCAGATTGGTGCTGCCTGCGGTAAATTAAACAAAAAATGCTCTCTGGAAATGGGCGGAAAAAATGCACAGATAGTAATGCCCGATGCAAATTTTGAAATTGCTCTGGAAGGTGTGCTGTGGGGAGCTTTCGGTACTACGGGGCAGAGATGTACGGCTACCTCAAGACTTATTTTGCATAAAGATATTTATGATGAGTTTTTGAAATTACTGATAGACAAAGCTAAAGCACTCAAACTCGGAGACGGACTGAAAGCCGGAACTGACGTAGGTCCGGTAATAAACGAACCTGCTCTTAATAAAATAGAATCATATATAGAAATCGGGAAAAATGAAGGAGCGAGATTAGTACTCGGCGGTAAAAAACCTGACGGAAAAAAACTACCGGAAGGCAACTTCTTCGAGCCGACTATTTTTGCCGATGTTACTAAAGATATGAGATTATTTAAAGAAGAAATATTTGGTCCGGTGCTTTCAGTAATAAAAGCAGAATCTTATGAAGATGCAGTTGAATTGCAGAATGCGGTTGATTTCGGACTAAGCTCATCAATTTATACAAAAGATGTGAATCTTGCATTCAGAGCTATGAAGGAAATTGAAGCAGGAATTACTTACATCAATGCTCCTACGATTGGTGCGGAAGCCCATATGCCTTTCGGCGGAGTAAAAGGAACAGGAAACGGACACAGAGAAGGCGGATGGACCATATTTGATATTTTCACCGAGTGGAAAACTGTTTATGTTGATTTTTCTGATAAATTGCAAAGAGCTCAGATTGATAATTATTAAAAGGAATTTGTAATTAATATCTGAAGGATTCTTGTCAAGAATCCTTCAGATTTAGCTTGCTTATTTAATTACAGAAATCTTTTTTGCTGATATTGAATTATTAACATCAAAAACAATAAAATATGTTCCTGTATTCAAATTATTTTTATTGATAATGAACTGATTATTATAGTTATTAATTGAGAACTCTTGAACTAAGCCACCATTAATATTATATAGTCGAATAAATTTCAAATTATCAATATTATTGAATTTTGTACTAACTTCAAAATAATCAGGATACTCATTAATTGTAATTTGTGAGTTTTCAAGATTAAATAATGACTTTTTGTTATTTTGAGCGTAATCTATCCATTCAATTTTCGCCTGACCATAAATTTTGTGAATAGATCCCTTTATATCACCTTGGATTGAATCCTGATAGATAATCTCATATTCTGAATTTAGTGTATCGAATGGTTGATTTTCAACGGGTAATGGATTTTCAATGAAATCATTTACATTCCATTGATTAAATTGATTGTTCATATTTAAACCTTCAGGAAATGATGAACCATCAGGCGAATGTGCTTCTCCGCTGCTATCAACCATACAAGGGCCTGAACCTTCAAGCCAAACAATACGTTTACCTCCCCAAAGGTGAATAACTGTTTTATGATACATCCAGTCAGCCTCTCCATCACCATTTGTATCATAAAAAATTGTAACAGTTGTCCATTTACCATAATAAGTCCATCCTGAATTCTCTAATTTATCTACTACATCAGCAAATAAATTATTTAAACTGAATAAAAATACAATTGCAACTAGTAATTGTTTCATTTT
>CAZIXJ010000553.1:0-2310 GCA_964542835.1 uncultured Hyphomicrobiales bacterium | reverse complement strand
TCTGTTCAAGGAGTTGGAAATTCTCCCCCATACTCTTATTCTCTCGGAAGCACATATACAGTTGGAATTGCAACGCAAGTAGCAATGGATGGAGGCGATGGAGGTTGGGGAGTATTATATGGTGCAGACCCTTTAGCTGCTGGTGAAATTGATGTTGCTGTAGATGAAGACCAACAATCAGATACTGAAAGAAACCACACTACCGAACAAATGGGTTACTGGGTTTTTGAAAGTGAAGGGTTTATTTCAAAAGCAAGAGATGATTATTACAATGGTGCGCTAGAAGAAGTTGCAATTTATGATAGAGCTTTGAGTTCTGATGAAATTTTAGATAGATATTTGGGAGGAGTAATTGGACGGTTTGATGGAAATGAATTTGATGGAATTGAATTTCGGGAAGCACCAAAAATATTTTTCAGTCATCCGATTGACCAATATGATTTTGCTCTGATTCACAACGGATACAAACGTGAAGACGAAGAGCTATCCACCTGCTATCCTCTCGGGCAATACAGAAATATCTCTACTGAAGAAATGCTTGATAAATTTGACAAATCCGGAAGAAATAAAGTAAGAAAAAACGTAAAAAAAGCTATCAGAAACGGATTGGAATTAAGGGAAATTCCTGATAGCGATATAGATATTTATTACGAAATACTGCTGGTAAATCTGAAAAAGCATAATGCAACGCCTGCACATTCATTAGATGAGCTTAAAAAATTAAGAATTCTTTTCCCTGAAAGAATAAAGCTCTGTGGAATTTATAAAGAGGCTGAGCTTACAGCCGGATATGTAATATTTAATATTAATTCCAAAGCTAATCACGTTTTTTATGGTTCGGTAGATTATAAATATCAACACCTTCGTCCTACTTCATTCGGATTATTTATGCTTTTAAAGAAATTTGCCGATGAAGGGTTTGAATACCTGAATATGGGCATTAGTACCGAAGACGGAGGCAAAACAATCAACTGGAGTTTGTATGATTTTAAAGAGAGTTTTAATGGAACGGGAATTTTACGCACATACTGGCAAAAATTTTTGAAATAAATCAGGAGAAGCATAATGAAAGTGCCTTTTATGAATTTGCAGCAGCAATATCACAGCCTTAAAAATGTGATAGATGAAGAAATATCAAAAGTACTGGAGTCATCAGCTTTTGCATCAGGTCCTTTTGTAAAAAAGTTTGAGCAGTATTTTGCAAATTATATCGGAGCTAAGCACTGCGTAGGAGTAAACAGCGGTACATCTGCTTTGCATCTGGCGCTGCTTGCTATGGGAGCAGGAAAGGGTGATGAAGTAATTACATCTGCTCACAGCTTTGTTTCTACTGCATGGGCAATATCATACGTTGGTGCTGTTCCGGTATTTATTGATATTGAACCTGAAACTTTTACAATAGATACAAACAAAATAGAAGAAAAAATTAATGATAAAACCAAAGCAATTATTCCAGTTCATCTATACGGACATCCTGCAAATATGGATGCAATAATGGATATAGCTCAAAAGCATAATCTTTACGTAATAGAAGATGCGGCGCAGGCTCAGGGTGCCGAATACAAAAGTCAAAAATGCGGTTCAATTGGTGATATAGGATGTTTTAGTTTTTATCCGGGAAAAAACCTCGGTGCATACGGTGAGGCAGGAGCAGTAGTAACAAATAATGAAACTTCTGCAAAGAAGATACGGGAATATCATAATCATTGCCAGAGCGAAAGATATTTGCATTACGACGTAGGATATAACTACCGAATGGATGGCATACAGGGTGCAGTGCTGAGCATAAAATTAAAAATGCTTGATATGTGGAATGCAAAGCGAAACAATATTGCTAAAAAATACACTCAATCGCTTTCATTTATATCAGATGTGAAATGTCCCTTAGAAGCGGATTATGCAAGTCCTGTATATCATCAGTATGAATTGCAGTTGGAAAACCGGAAAAAAAGAGATGAACTGATGAAACATCTTGCAGATAAGGATATTGCCACAGGGCTTCACTATCCCGTACCTCTGCATCTACAGGAAGCATACAGTCATCTAGGGCATAAAAAAGGAGACTTCCCTGAAGCCGAAAAAGCGGCTGACTGCAATTTATCGCTGCCGATATTCCCGGAAATGACTGATAATATGGTAGAATATGTGATACAGAAGATTAGAGATTTTTTCTGATTTTCAAAACCACCCCTAAAGAGTGGAATTGTGGAAAATGAGTGTAGGGGCAGACCTGCGAGTCTGCCCTAAAAAGCAAACGTAGAGACGAGGCGGTGCCTCGTCTTTGTGGCAGATGTTCTTTGAAAAAAGCAT
>CAZIXJ010000552.1:0-2313 GCA_964542835.1 uncultured Hyphomicrobiales bacterium | reverse complement strand
CTGAAATCTGGGTGCTGTCTTTTGGGTTATCTCTTACTGATGATAATAATAACGTGATTGGGTTTCGTGGCTCTGATATGGATATTACCGAAAGAAAAAGAAGAGAAGAAGAAATCAGAAGCTATTCCATAGAGCTTGAAACTATGAACGAAGAATTGAGGCAGACCAAATATATTATTGAAAATAATCTGACTGAAAAAAATATATTAATTGATAAAATTACTTTGGCACAAAAGAAACTTGAAGAGCTGAATTCAGAAAAAGATAAATTCTTTTCGATTATTGCACACGATTTAAAAACACCTTTTTCGGGTTTCTTATATCTGACAAAAATTCTTGTAGAAGATTTTCATAAATTAACAATTTCTGATGTAAATGAAATAATGTCCGATTTGAATTCATCTGCCAATAATCTTTACAAATTACTTGAAAATCTGCTTGAATGGTCGAGAATGCAAAGAGGCAGTATTTCATTTAATCCTGTACCGGCAAATATGTATTACCTGATTAATTCCAACATTGAAATAAAAGAAAAAATTGCAAAGCAGAAAGAAATTTCAATTATTAACAAAATCGAGCAAAACATAGAAGTAAATGCCGATGTATCTATGATTAATACATTACTGAGAAACCTTCTCTCCAACGCAATAAAATTTACTCAGAGAGGAGGCAATATTGAAATCGGCATGAATGACGTTAATCAAAATGATAAATTCATTACTTTCTTCATAAAAGATAATGGAATTGGTATGCCTGAATCATTGAAAAATAAACTTTTTAAAATGGACGAAAAAATTTCACGGAAAGGTACCGAAGATGAACCGAGCACAGGACTCGGACTGATGATATGCAAAGAGTTTATTGATAAGCACGAAGGCTCGCTGTGGGCAGAAAGTGAGGGAGATAAAGGCAGCACATTTTATTTTACATTACCGAAATAGGTGCCATTTGTTTAAATTATTCTTAAAATATAGAATTATAACAAGCACACACTATTTTACTGCAATGCTTTTTATCTTTGGAATATTTTTGCTTTCCTGCAATTCATCTGTTAATTCTTCTAACAGCAAAATTGATTACAGCCTGGAAAATAACTGGGTGTATCCCGTTCTTGATAACAGATTTAGTACTGATGTATTTTTTGTAGCACCAACAGTATTTTTAGGTAATGATACTACATTTAATATGAGCATAACAGATACAAATATCCGTAAGCAATTCAAAGGTTCTGTTAATATGGAAAAAGGTATTTATGATGAAAATTCTGACTTTTATTCTCCATATTACAGACAAGTGTCGCTTAGTGCTTTTAAATTGAGAGGTTATGATGAAGAAGCAACAACACCAGATTTAAAATCCGCTTTTGATACAGCATACGAAGATGTAGAAAAATCTTTCGAATACTACCTCTCCATATCAGATGACCCGTTTATTCTTGCAGGTTTCAGTCAGGGTGCCGAAATAATAATTAAGCTAATCAAAGAAAATTTTGATAACGAAAGTCTTCGCAAAAGATTAATTGCAGCTTATGCAATAGGCTGGCGTCTCAATCCTGAAGATACTCTGAAATTCCCACATCTCAAATCTGCAAAAAGCGAAAATGATTTAGGAGTAGTTATTTCTTACAGCACCGAAGCTGAATACATTTCCAAATCCATTATCGTTCCTGAAAAGACTTTATCTGTAAATCCTTTAAGCTGGGAAACCAATAACGATGTTGCAGATAAATCATTTAATTCCGGTGCATGTTTTCCTGATTATAACGGGATTATTACCAAAGAGATTCCGCATCTTACAGGAGCATATATTTGCCCGGTGAGAGGCACATTAAAAGTAACAGATATTTCTGCAAATGATTATCCTCCAATCCTTGATATATTTACTGAAGGAGAATATCATATTTATGATTATATGTTTTTCTACCGTAACCTTCAGGAGAACGTGAAAAAAAGAATTGATAATTATATGCTAAATAACCAATAAACAATTGAGAAAACTTACTCTTTGTAAACCATGATGAATTGCGGAACGATTTATTTATTTGTAATCAATTTTTATAACTATTTTCAAATTGATTGATGACTTTTTGAGTATGCCCTGTAAAATATATTTGAAAGCAACTTAGTGGAAAGATGCTGATACTAAGTTGCTTTCAAACATACAAGATAAAATATCTGATTCCCAAACTCCGAGACTGTGTAAAAACTGACAAAATCAAGTGAAACATAAAAAACATTCCTTTAAAACTCCCTCTCCCACTGGGAGAGGGCTGGGGTGAGGGTTGTCAAAGATTGTATTATTCGACTTTTTACA
>CAZIXJ010000551.1:0-2315 GCA_964542835.1 uncultured Hyphomicrobiales bacterium | reverse complement strand
AATTTCTAAATAAATAATTTAATACTTATTTATTTTAATTAAATCATTTTATAAAATCAAAAATAAAAAATTATTCTTGATTTAAAAAGTCATATATTAATAAATTGATAGAGAATTATTATGAAAATGAAAAATATACCACATATTGAAATTAATGACAAGGACGAATATATTAAGTCCCTGGAGAAATCTGTATCTATACTCCAAAAAGAAATTAATTCTCTAAAAGAAAATCAAAAAAACAGTAAATCACCTATTCTGCAAAGCATAAAAAAATATGATTTTCTAAATTTTGAAAATATACCGAAAGTACTGGAAAAACTACATAATTGCATAAATTCTGAAATTAATATCGTAGAAAGCACACTTTTATTTTTTAATAAAAATAAAAAACTTATTAAAAATTCTGATTCTCCAATCTCAGAAATAATGCAGACTAATATAAGTTATCTTGAAGAAGAAGGAATCACAGACTGGATTATTTCCCGAAACGAACCAAAAATTATCCCTAATTTGAATCTTGCCGGTGTTACTACCGGCAGCAATTTTCTTCTTATTCCGGTTTTAATTCTCAATAAAAGCAGAGGGCTTTTTATAGCCTCTACAAATAAGACTGAAGATGATATTAATAGCAGAGAACTACTTTCTGAAATATGCAATAATGCCGCACTTGTAGTAGATTACATTTCAGAAATCAATCAGAATTTTTTAATCAGTGAAAAACTAAAAAATCTTGAAAAGACTATTGTATCAAATGCAGGACTTATTTCAGTTGCTGAAATTACTCACGCTATCACTTACGAACTGGAAGAACCCATAAAAGTAATTAACGGGCATTTGAATATGCTCGAGAACGGTATAGGAAATACCGAATCAAGAATTAAAATCATAAAAAAGCATTTTGAAAAAATTGATAATGTAATTACTAAGCTACAAAATATTGAAGATGACGAAAAGGATGATTTCGCTCTTTATAGTATTACTGATATTATTCAAGAAGTAATTAAATTAATGCACTCTCAGATGCTAAGCGAAGATATAAAAATAAAATTTATTAATGAATCTGAAAAAATAAAAATAAAGTGTAAGTATAATCTTATGGTACAGCTTTTTCTTGATATTTTTATTTTTCAGAAGAACAGGATGCCCGATGGAGGTACAATTTCTATCAGTATTACAGGACAAAGCAACAAAATAATAATTACAATCATTGATACGGGGATAGGACTGGACGAGAATTTCAAAAGTCAGATATTTGAACCTTTACAATCTGATAATACTGTAAATCTTTTTTTCGTAAAACAAATTGTAGAATTACACAAAGGAAAAATCAATATGATTTCAGAAGCTGAATCCGGGAATACATTTAAAATTCAACTTCCTGTTTCAGAATTGAATTGAAATTTGTAAATTTGGATTATGGAAAGTTTTAAAAACATATTATTTATTCTGATATTTGTAACCGCTGCATTATCTGCAACGGCAGGAACTCTAACATCCATCGAAATTAAGCCCAAAGAACGCGTTAACATCTACCTGAATGAGAGAGTTAATGAATATAATTCCGAGCTTTCAGAAAACAAAAAGAATATTATTATCACTCTCCCCAATACTCATCTTCTTGATAATGCAAGAAGGCTTATAGGCAAAGGCGAGATTGATGATGTATTTGCCAATTCCGAAAATGGAAATACTATCATAAATATTTATCTTAAAAAAGAAAAAGGCTATACTGCATTTTACCTGCCTTTCAGCAAAAAAATTGCCGTTGATATATTTGAATGGAATAAACTCAGCAAAAGCGAAGACCATTACAGAACTGCACTTCTCGGTATGGAAGATGATATTTATTCAGCTACAATCAGCGAACTTACAAAAGCAGCATCAATCAATCACCCTGAGGCAGCTTCGGTATTGGGGCTGTTATTAGTTGAAGCCGGATATTATGATAATGCCGAAACTCTCTTCCTGCTGGCAGAATCTCTCGGTACTTCGCTCGAAGATACATATGCAGGGCTTGCTTTTATATATAAAGAGCGTGGCAATAATGAACTTTACAGTAAATATCTGAAAAAGTTTAATGAATATCATCCTGATATAGAAATAGTAAATATTTCTAAAAATCAAGAACTTGCAGAATATATTTCTCCTGATAATTATGACTTTGCAGATTCTCTTTTACAGAAAATTAATGAAGAGAATAATTTAAAATCTGAAAAAGATTCACTACTTACAGATAACTTCAGTGAACTTTTTAAAGATTCCGATACTACCGAGACTGAGAAAAAAGAAGCCGGTAGCGTTTTTCCCTGGTG
>CAZIXJ010000550.1:0-2315 GCA_964542835.1 uncultured Hyphomicrobiales bacterium | reverse complement strand
GTGCAATCTTCTCAATTCGCACATCCCAAGGGTAATGCCTGAACCAGATTATCAATATTTTTTTTTCTTTGCTCAAATGATTACTTGTGAATTTTACTCAATAAATATGAAACGAAAAATCCGGCTGAGAGAGAAATCAAGGAAACGATTACTACGGATGCCGAAGTAATCAGATTTTGTCCGGCTTCACCATATATTTGATAAATTGAAGCAAGCAAAAGTCCGATTATGAAATAATACGTATTAGTAGGGAATTTCTCAAGGAAATAGCTTATTACTTTAGCAAATATTATTACTCCGGGTATTGCACCTGCTACTACAAATAAAACGGGAATTATCATTCGGTTATCCACAAAGTAGAGTATATTATTGTATTCACCAAGACTAATAAGTAGTGCAGAACCCGAAAATCCGGGAAGAACCATAGAACCCGCAGCAAATATTCCACAAATAAACAGCCAGATTCCGTACAAAAAATTAATATCATTGAGTTTGAATATTCCGAACAGTTCGCCGGTTATCTCATATTCATCAGCGGGCATTGATTCAGACCCAAGCAGAGCCGTGGACAATACAAGAATAATTGCAATCGCCATTGCTGAAAATCTTGTAAAATTAAATTTCATATCACTGTGAAGACTGATTATAAATGGAATAGAGCCGATTATCAATCCGATAAAAAATGCAAAAGTATGCTGTGCGAGAGTTGCATCTTCCAGCATAAAACTGAAAAATTTAGCAAAAAGAATAATTCCCGTAACACCGCCAAGAGCAATAAGAATAAGCAGTATCGCATATTTTAGGCGGTTTTCTTTGTCAGTGGCAAAATTTCCGATTGCATCCGTAAGTTGTTTGTAAATTCCGAGTATAAAAGCCATAGTACCGCCTGATACACCGGGTATCACATTAGCAATGCCTATTGCAATTCCTTTTAGATAAATATATAGATACTTCATTTTCTTTCAACGTTAATTTTATAAAATACAAAAATAATAATAAAACCAAAGCATTATTTTGATTTTTTCTTAATTCTTGATATTGTTTCCGGTTTTTCGAGTTCTCTTAAAGCATTATTGGCTATCCATCGGGCAGATTTTGATTCTCCGTATTCATCAATAATTTCAGAACAAATTATCAATGCTTCAACTCTTAAATTCATATTTTTCTTTCCTATCTGCCTTATTGCCCAATTAACAGCTTTCTTAACGAAATTTCTTTCATCAGTGGAGTATTCTTTGCAAATTCCGAGAAAATCAATAAAACGTTCATCAGCCCATTTTTTCTTGTGAAGTGCTGAAGATGCTATGGTAGCAAACCCTGCTCTGCGAACAAATTCACGTTCGTCCTGCACCCATTTTCTTATTAGCAAATCCGAAAAATCGAGATATACAATTAGTTTCATACAATACTGGTCGCAAATATCCCATGAATATAGCTCCTCTACCCATTTATCTGCAAGTTCTTCCGAGAATTGAGTTCTATCTCTAATAAGAATAGCAAGTATTTTTAATTCATGAACATCAGTAGCCCAGAGTTCATTCGAGAGTTTATCATTAGTTTTAATTTTTTTTGCGATTTCTCTTATAGGAGTCATTCCCACTCCGATAGCATTTTTTGGGTCAATCCCAAATCTTGCCATACCTTCTATATTTTTCTTTTCGGCAAATTGCTCTAAATATACAATAACTTCATTTTTTGTCATTTTAATTTATACCTGATTTGTAATGAAATATATCCGAATCTGTCGGGCATAACTCCTAAAGAAAGATTATCATCTACATTAAAATCATACAAATGAGCCCCCACATATGAGTCCACTGCAGCTATTAAATATACTCCAAGCAAATAAAGCCCCATCATATCTCGCTGATCGCGGTAGAAATCACGTTTATTTCTGAGTACGCGCAATTCATAATCACCGTCTTCTCCAGCAAATGCATCAATTTCATTTACTGCTTCTCGATAATTATTATGATTCCATACAATAGCTGAGCCGACACCTATAAAACCTCCTGCCATAAGAGGTGCTTTCCAGTAATTTTCTACATAGATTTGCCCCCAGCCGGGTAAAATAAGTGAACGCACAAGTGCTCCTGTAGGAGATTTGGTCATTTCTGCAAATTCAATTTCGGGAGATTTCCGCACTTCAGTTGTATCATTTTCCTGAGCATTTGCCAAAAAAACAAAAGAAAAGAATAATATAACAATGATATTTTTCATAATTCACTTCTAATCTTCCCATACAAAATCGAATAAAAAATAAGATACTGTAACCATAAGCCCGCAATATGCAGTAATCATACCGAGATTAGAAG
>CAZIXJ010000549.1:0-2317 GCA_964542835.1 uncultured Hyphomicrobiales bacterium | reverse complement strand
AAAATATTTAAAAAAAACAAGAAAAAATAAAGAATAATTTAAAAAAAATAACTCCCCTCACCTCACTACCTTCCATATTCTTTTGCTTCCTCTTTCGGTGATTATTGCTATGAAGTATAAGCCCGGAGGGAAATGCCTCATATCAATTTGTGGGCGGACTTGGCTTTGGTGGAGTATTCTGCCTGTGAGGTCGCTTACGAATAAACGGCTGTTGATGCCGAGGAGATTGTCGCTGCAATATAGAATTCCATTGCTGATGTAAACTCTGTTTGGCGGGCTGTCGAATACGCCTGTGGAGTTGGTGATTTCAAAATCAAGACCTGTGGTGTCGGAAATGAGGTTGATTGTATAATTTTCGGGTACGTAAATATTGTCGTTGTAAAGATAAAATGTTGGCGTAACGGTTATTTGTCCTGCTTTTACTTTGTCGAATTTGTAAACTCCGTCTAAGTTTGAATAGACTTTTTCGTCGCCCAATTCAAATTCATAATTTGGGAGAAGTTCTCCATTGCGAATGATTTTCCCTGATACCGAATAATATTTATTTGTGTCTTCGGGGATAAGGCTTGCGTTGAAATCTGCGTCATCGGCACTAAATTTCAGTCTTACTCCAATTTCTTCAGGATCGAATTGCCACTTATCGCTAACAGGCTTAAATGTATAGTACCATTGCTCAAGTTTTGGATATTCATAATATCCTGATGAATCTGTATAAGTCATCTTATTTGTAGCATCTGTGAATGTAGTGCTTATATTTGCCTGTACTTCTATCCCTGCAAGCGGGTTTCCTTGCTCGTCTTTTATTGTACCGCCCAAAGAATGATAAGTACGCAAATCTGTTGCATTGAAGTCTAATCCTGTTGTGTCGCCACTCAAAATCAAATCGTACTGCTCAGGCGAGTAAGAATATGGTTTGTAGTAATAATAATCATTATCTCCATCAAAATATTTATTAAATACGGTAAGTTTATAACTGCCAAGTGCAACATTTGTAAATTGGTAATTGCCGTTGGAATTTGTCATAGTTACTCTGTTATTTAAAGCAACCGGAATGTTTGCCTGACCTGTGTCTAACTCCCAAACTCTGCCCGATACAGTATAAATATCTTCAGCTTTTGGTGCATATGTATCTTCAGTCATTTTATATATATGACCGCTAAATGTTGCCATAATAGGGGTTTGGCCAGCGTATCTGATGATTGATGTTGGTGGATTATTATCTTTATAAGTTTCATTTAAATCTGTTTCATATGTCCATGATTCACCGCCATCATATGTATAAAGAATTTTCCTGAACTGACCAGTGGCTATTCCTCTTAGACTGTCTTTAAAAGCAATGCTTTGTATTGTGAACGGACTGCCCAAATGGCCTCTTTCATCATCAGTGTATAAATCCAGTACTCTTCGCCAGTTTTTACCACCATCAGTAGTTTTATAAATTGCATCTCTGCCCGAACCTCCTGTAATGCCATGACTCTGTCCGCATACAAACATCAGATTTTCATTGACTATGCAGAAATCTCTTATTCCTATGTCATGTAAATTGTCTTCAATTGATAATAATTCATAATCAAATGAATAAATATTAAATTTAAGTAAGTAAATATTTAATGGACTTTTGGAATAGTCTCTTACAATACAATAAATTGTAGAATCATTTATAAATATTGGATACATAATGCTACCATAAAACTCATTACTTGAAAAATAATACTTCTTATAAGAATTCCAGTTATTTTTTGTCATTACTATACTATGATTTGTCATTATTCCAATTTCATTATTTAACATATTCAAATGTTGTATTGGGTGAAAATATTCTTGTTTGTCAAACTTTATTCTATTAAATGACTTCCCACCATCAGATGTATATTGAATAAGAGGAGGAGAGAATCCTATATATATATTATTACTATCAGGCACCGAAAGCGTTTTACAATTGTCGGAATTTTTCCAGTCTTTATATATTAATTTAACTGTATCTTCTTTTGTATTATATAAATGTAATGAATTACTTAAACCTATTGTTGAAACAATATATACTTTATTTGTATCTAATACTACAACATCATTAGGACGGTACTTAGTTTTATAAACCATTTCCCACTCGTTTGAGTGGGAAATGGATATTGATATTAATAATATAATTATTATTCTTTTCATAGTTTAATCCGTTATCTTATAATTAAAAATTTCTCAGTTTTTAGCATAATACCATCTAAGTACATTGAGATAAAATATACTCCACTTGTTAAATTAGTTGTATTAATATAATAATTATTTTTACCTTCTGATAAATTATATTTTTTATCAAATA
>CAZIXJ010000548.1:0-2327 GCA_964542835.1 uncultured Hyphomicrobiales bacterium | reverse complement strand
GACATTGATAATAATCTTAGGTTTTTGACCAAATCTAATCAGACTATCGGTGTCAAAGTACCGTCTACTAAGTTTATCGTGGCAAGCAATGATGCGTCATATGATAATCCATACGGTATACCAGCTTTATCCGGAGTATTCTGGCCGGTGTCTTTCCGAAAGAGCGGTCTTAAGTGGTGGCTCACATTCATCGAGAAGTACGGCATGCCATGGACTAAGGCAAAAGCTCCTCAAGGCACCAAAGAAGAGGAGATTGAAAGCATGGCTGATACTTTGGCAAACATGGTACAGGATGCTGTGTGTGTTTATCCTGATGATTATGATGACCCTAATGTGATAAAATATGTTACGGTACCGGTAGAATTTTCACCTGATAAAGAGCACGGAATGAATACAAAAATCCGTGCTGCGTTTAAAGATGAAATCCGTAATGACACCTCAAATGTTTATAATTATTTAAGAGGTGCAGGCTTTATCCCAAAACTGGAAGTAAACGACTATACATTTTCTCCGGAAATTATGATTAATACCGTTCATCCTGATACAGCAAAAATCAGAATAAAAAATACTTCAACATCCGGCAAACTTTATATTAATAAAACTGAAATAGTAGAAAGATTATCCAATTCTGAACATTTTAAAGTATTGAATAATCTGCCACAGGATATATACATCAGTGAGAGAAGTGAGTACGAAATCAGAATTATTTACAAACCTCTTTCGAGAGGAGACCATACTCTCACTCTCAAATTATTCCACGATGCCGGAGTTTACGGTAAACCTCAGATAAAAGAAATGCTAATCACATTAAAAGGCAAAGGATACAAAAATCTTGAAATACCTTCTGAAATTGCTTTCAGTGAAATTCCTCACTGTGAATCCGATTACAGATATTTAAAAATTAAAAATCTCAGTACTATTGATAATCTCAAGATTGACTCTATCAGAATTACCGGCAACAGCAGTGCGGTATTTGATGCAGATAAGCAAAATATGACTGTATCACCGAATGAAACCGATTCAGTAAGAATTACTTTTATGCCCTACAAAAGCAGTTCAGTATATAATTATGCTTATTTGAAACTTTACAACGATGGGGACATATACAATATTAACCTGACAGGCAGAAGTAGAATTACAGACGTAATCATCACAGTTGATACGTTAAGAAATATCAGCCCCGGAGTACAGACCGTAAAATATCAGGGAACCGATATAAGCGATGATTTCAGAATCAATATTTATTCCGGCAGTTGGCAGGAAGCAGCAGTCAGACGTATTGAATTCAGTTTGCTTTATAAACATTTTGCCCTCAAATTTACTGATATAATAAACGAAGGAGATTTCCCGCTGAGAAGCATTAGCTATAATGACAGAATACTCAATGATTCCATATCCGAATTATCTGTAAGCATTACTACTGATGATTACATCTCATATGACGGCACACTTTTGAGACCGGTATTTGAAGTTCTCTTAAGTAAAAATCTGAGGTTTTTCTCTGACATATCTGGCACAAGACTGGGAGGCAGAGAAGAATGCCTGAACGTAATTCAGAGAAGGGGAGATATTTCGCTACGTGGTTGCAATATCGAAGTAAGACGTATAGTAACGAGCAACTATAATTATGAAGGATTAAAGCTAAAGCCAAATCCTGCATCCACGGAAGAAGTAGAGATTACTTACACCATAGGTCTTAAAAATCACACAAAAATTGAAATTCTCAATGCTTCAGGCAAAGTAACTGATATACTGGCAGACAAAGTTCAATATGCAGGCAGATATTCTTTATTTATCAATACATCCGATTATCCTTCGGGAACTTATAATATAAGAATTACTTCAGGGCAATTCACTGACTCTGAAAAACTCGTAATTATCAAATAAATCAAATTCAGATTTTACTAAATAAAGCGTAAGTTCTGGCTTTAAACGAACCAATTGTATTTGTCAATTTTGAAACTAATAAACGTATAATACTAAGTTGCTTTAAAACATACAAGATAAAATATCTGATTCCCAAACTCCGATTTGGGAATCCCATTGCGAAATCGGAGTTTCGCAATGAGAAAACATATAGTTCTTATGAAATATATTATACGATTGAAAGCAACTTAGTATAACATATTACTTACTCTGCTTGTATTTGTATTCATCCAATGTTATTTATTTTTTAAACAAGGTGATTTTTAAATATCATTATTTTTTTTGAAATTTTATATACTTTTTTCAACATTATTGATATTATATCGTTTGTAAAAAATTAATTCATATATTAATTATTTTATCTGACAGTAAAGAAACAAATGTTGCATGAAAATTTCTTA
>CAZIXJ010000547.1:709-2328 GCA_964542835.1 uncultured Hyphomicrobiales bacterium | reverse complement strand
TATTATTTCTAATAATTTCTATAATTGAATTAAATATCATTTTTTAAATATACATCATTATAATTTATCAATTTTAAATTTTATATCTTTATCTTTATACTTTGCTCTGAAATAATAAAAGAGAGGCAAACCTATAAATACAAGAAGCAAACCAAAAGCAGAATTAATAATTTCTGATTTGCCGTTGATATAATTGAAAATATCATTATATAAAGTTACTCCGGTAAAAAACAAGGCAAAAATTATAAAAAGAACAGGTAAATAAGGATAGCCATGTACCTTGTAAGGTCTGAATGCTTCAGGCATTTTCTTTCTTAATACAAATATTCCATAAGCTCCGAGAGCATAGAAGAGCCAACTAACAAATATGAGCATATCAGTAAGTTGGTCGAATGAACCACTGAGAACGAGCATACTTGCCCAGAAGGATTGCAATATCAATGCATTGCCGGGTGTTCTGAATTTTGGGTGTATTCTGCCAATCGGAGTGAAAAACATTTTCCGCCGAGCCATAGCAAAATAAACCCTTGAGCTTGCCATTATAGTTCCGTTGGATGTACCGAAAGTGGAAATCATAACCATTGCTGCTACGATAGCACCACCCGTAGGACCTATCGCTCTGTATGCCACATCTGATGCTACAAGTTCGCTACCTGCCATCTCACTCACAGGCAGTACATAAAGAAAAGCAAGATTAATAAATAAATACACAAATAATACTATAAAAATACCTGTGGACAGAGCAATGGGGAGATTTCTCTGCGGCTCTTTTACTTCACCTGCAAGATAAGTAATATTATTCCAGCCGTCATAGCTCCAGAAAGCGGCTGCCAGAGCTACTACCACAGCTCCGAGCAGTCCGGCAGACTGCTCATTCATATTTGGGGCAGACGTTACGAAGTTTTCCCAGCTTCCGCCGGTATAGAAAAAACCAAATGCTACAAGTATCAGTATTGCCACTACTTTGGCAGATGTAAATATTGATGCTATCCTGCCTCCGAATCTTACTCCGAGATAATTTACAGCGGAGAGAAAAAGTATTACAAATATGGTGAGAGATTTTACTCCTATATTCAACAGCGGATAAATATTCCCGATAAAAGGAATGTGAAGCACGAATGACTGCTCTATTTCAGGGCTGAATCTCGGCAACAAATAAAAATACTGAGTGTATTCGGCAAATACATAAGTAATGGATGCTATGGAGCCGGTTTGAATAACAGCAAATATTGACCATCCGTAAAGATAAGCAGTTAGGTCGCCGTACATTTTCTGAAAATACACATATTGCCCGCCGGTTTCTGTTATCATTCCGGCAATTTCAGCATTGGTAAGGGCGCCGAAAAGAGTGATTAATCCCGCGATTACCCATATCAAAAGCATCAACTCGGGAGAGCCGAGTACTTCTGCCATTACTGCGGGCTTTTTGAATATCCCCGAACCTATTACCGCTCCTACTACTATCGCAGTAGTAGCATATAATCCTAATTTATGCAAAGTATTTTTAGTTTTCATAAACCCCTTAGAAAAAATTCTACTAAAATATAAACTATGAGCTTAATTTGAAAATTAAAATTCAAATAAAAAATATAAAAGGCAAAATATCGTTATATATTTTA
>CAZIXJ010000547.1:287-699 GCA_964542835.1 uncultured Hyphomicrobiales bacterium | reverse complement strand
TAATAAAAGTTAATTATTTTTATTAAAACTAATAAAAAAAGGGACTTTATGATTAAGAAATCAATTCAGGATGCCATCAATGCTCAGATAGTAAAGGAAATGTTTTCTTCCAATTTATATCTGTCAATGGCAAGTTATTATGCTGATAATAATTTAAACGGATTTGCAAACTGGATGAGAGTGCAGGCTGATGAAGAACTTCAGCATGCAATGAAATTTTTTGATTACCTGCTTGACAGAGGCGGCAGACCTGTAATTGGTGCTATTGATGCACCACAAAAAGAATGGAAAAATGCACTTGATGTATTCGAGCATGCTCTAAGACACGAACAATACGTAACAGAAGAAATTAATAAAATCGCCGACCTTGCAATTACTGAAAGAGACCACGCTACTACAAGTTTTCTCAAAT
>CAZIXJ010000547.1:0-277 GCA_964542835.1 uncultured Hyphomicrobiales bacterium | reverse complement strand
TGGTTCATAGATGAGCAGGTAGAAGAAGAAGCAACTACCGGCGAAATCGTTGACAGATTGAAACTTGTCGGCGACAATTCAGGCGGACTTTTCATGCTTGATAATGAATTGAAATCAAGACCGGCTGCAGAAGAAGAGTAAAAAAACTTTTTCATGATACACCTATTCGGGCTTCCTTTGCAGGAAGCCTATTTTTTTACAGAATAAGAAAAAAAACAATAACAATTTTTATTTTTTGTTATTTTATATTATATTGTGTAAATTATTACACATATTT
>CAZIXJ010000546.1:0-2328 GCA_964542835.1 uncultured Hyphomicrobiales bacterium | reverse complement strand
CAATTGCCACGACTTTTAAGTCGTGGTTTTGTTTGGCTAAAGCCTTTAATACCAACTCAATACACACCCCGAGTTAAAAACTCGGGGCAATTAAATGGAAATAGATTTAAAAAGTTTGATGAGTTGTTTCTTTGAAAGCAACTTAGTTTTACCTACAATATACTGCTAATATTTATAGCGTTTTGGCATCAATCTTCAAAATTTGTAAATTCCTGTATTTCCAGACTATCGGATATTGTAAAATAAAATGTAGTGCCTTTGCCGACTTCACTTTCTACCCATATTTTGCCTCCGTGCATTTCCACAAACTCCTTGCAAAGAATCAATCCGAGACCTGTCCCTTTTTCATTATTTGTTCCGAGACTTGTTACTTTTTCATCAATTTTGAATAATCTGCTCTTTATCTTATCAGACATCCCAATGCCGTTATCTTCTACACTGAACTGATGATAACCGTCAATCTTGCGGTAGTCTGATTTTATTTTGCCGCCGTCAGGAGTGAATTTCAGTGCATTGGATATAAGATTGCGAAATATTGTATTCAGCATCATTTGGTCGGCTATTATTACCAAATCCTCACGAATATCAGTTTCTACTGAAATTTCTTTTTCACTGCTCTGCACCGAAAGCAAATCCTTTAATACTTTTATTATTTCAAATGGTCTCGTATTTTCAGGATACAGATTAATGGCACCCTTCTGTATTCTCGACCATTCCAGAAGATTTTCCAGAAGACTGTACACATTTTTGGAAGATTTGTAAAGAGAATCAATTATATCATCTCTTTCTTCATCATCAATTTTGTCTTTATCTGCTACAAGAATGTAAAGCAATCCGTTCAAACCACTGAATGGACTTTTCAAATCGTGAGCTATTATGGAAAAGAATTTATCTTTTTCATTGTTTGCTTTAGTTAAATTCTGTTCTGATGCCACCAGTTCAGCATTTTTATTTTCTAATTCTTTCTTTTGTTCATCAATTTTTTTCTTTGCATTAAAAAGAGAAATATGATTATTTATGCGCACTCTCAGCTCGCTAATATTAAATGGTTTTGTAATGTAATCCACCGCTCCGAGCTCAAAACCCTTCACTACATCTTCTATTTCAGTCCTTGCCGTAAGAAATATTACCGGTACATCTGCAAATTCGGGTTTGGCTTTGATTTCCTTACAGGTTTCAAATCCGTCCATTTCAGGCATCATAATATCGAGTAAAATCAAATCAGGTTTAATTTTATCGAGAATTTTCAGTGCCATTTTGCCATTGTTGGCAAGGCTCAAAGAATACGTCTTATTTAATACGCTTGAGAGGACTTTCAGGTTATTCGGCTGGTCGTCCACAGCGAGTATCAGTTGTTTACTTTCAGGCTTATTATCCATAAAAATATAATTATTATTATTCAAACATATTATTTATTTCATTTAGTGTAATTTCAATCTTATCAAAATCAAACTCTTGGATATTTTTCTTCAATTCATCAATTTTCTTTTGTAATTGAGATAAATCATTCTTTCCTGCAAAATCAGCTAAATTTTTAATAAAATCTTCAAATTCATCCATCATCATTGTACTGGCAAGTTCATTTGATTTTCCGAGAAAATCCTGATTATATACACGTTTCATATCTTCGGAAATTTCAGCAATTTCCATTTCCATAACATCACTTTCACCGGATGCTTCAACGGATTTGCTTTGTTCATACGGAAGGAATTTCACAAGTTCCTGCACAATAGATTCTTTCATTACAGGCTTTCGTAAAAAACCGTCGAAGAGCTTTAGTATCCTTTCGGTTTCCCTCTGCATAGTAGAAGCAGTAAGAGCAATCACAGGTATTGATTTGGTTTCAGGTTTGGATTTCAATATTTCAGTAGCTTCATATCCGTTCATACCGGGCATTCTAATATCCATAAGTATCAAATCAGGCTTTATTTCTTCGGTAGTTTCTATTGCAGCCTTGCCGTCACCGGCTCTGAAAAGTTGTAGATAATAATCATCGAGATAAGACTCTACCAAATCAATATTATATGGAATATCATCTACAATCAGAATTTTAGAACCTTTAAAATTTATGCTTTTCTCTTCCCAGTAAAATACTTTTTCAGCTTCGGAAAAGTTATCAGAATATGCCAGTTCAAATAATTTGAGAGTAAATGTGCTGCCTTTTGCAGCTTCGCTTTTCAGTTCGATTTTACCATTCATCAGCTCGCTTAATTTCTTAGATATTGCAAGCCCCAGACCTGTACCGCCGAATTGCTTGTTGCTCTGGCCTGATTGCTGGCTGAATGATTCGAATATTTTATCCTGTTCGTGCTTTGGTATTCCGATACC
>CAZIXJ010000545.1:966-2329 GCA_964542835.1 uncultured Hyphomicrobiales bacterium | reverse complement strand
AGCTAAAGTTGATACACAATGGGTTGAAATTTGGAATTCTGAAATATCAAAAGAAACACAAATGGAACCAGCTGAAGCACAAGATGTTGTTCATAGATATGGATTAACATTAAATATACCAAGGGCTTACTTACCATTAGAATATACTAAATATGAAGGTCGTATCGAAACATTTGAAATTGATATCGGCGCTTCATATGAATACGATATTTAAAAAGGAAAATGATTATGAGTTTTTTAGTAAGAAATAAAACATATCAAACGGTAATAATTAATGAAGGAAGAATTTTAGCAAGGGACTGTATAATAGTTTCTAAAATTACAAATCAAATAAAAAACTTAGAAAAAAAGGGATTATTGAAGACTAGAAAAGTAAAATAAGCTATCTGTAAAGATACTTATAAAGATAATATATTTAATTTGGAGGAAATATATGGCTAAATCACCTAGCATAACAATTATTGAAAAAGATTTATCTACATATACTGTAACTTCTTCTGCTACAATTCTAGCCGTTGTTGGATATGCTACTAAAGGACCTATAGGTGAAGCTACTAAAGTAACATCATTAAATGACTATGAAATGACATTTGGAACAGCGCCTTCTGATTCTCCTTTTGCTGCATTAGCAGTTAAAAAGGCTTTCGAACAAGGCAACCAAATAATTTTTTATAGAGTAGCTGATGAAACACCAGGTTCTTCGACAGAAGCAATAGCAGCAGAAGGTGTAGAATTGAATACAGTAGAAGCTACTGATGGATATGGCGAAATAACATTCAGTACAACTGAAACTGAAAACGATACTGCAGATGGAGTTGATGCAAGTTCTTATTACGCTTTTAGTGTAGATGGAACAGTTTATAGGTTTGGAACAACATCAGCAGCTCCAACCTTTGATGATCTTGAATCATTAATGGATTCAGCTAAAGCAGCTGATGGAGATACATTAAATACTGATGGATATATTGCAAGTTTTACAGATGGCGCTTTAAGAATAACTATACAAAATGATACAACAGCTGTAACATTAGCTGATACTACTTTTGGTACTGGAACTCAAGAAGTAACGGATGTTACTTGTACAGATGATTCAGGAAATAATAATGTAAATTATTCAGGAAAATACGTTGAATTTTATGTTGAAGATGTTCCTTATCGTTTCTGGTTTGATGTAGATAATGAATCAACTTCACCTGGCGAACCTACTGATGGAAATCTTTATGAAGTAGATATAACTTCTGCAAATACAGATACAGAAGTAGCAACAGCATTATCAACAGCTATAAATGATAGTCCTGGATTAAGCACTGCTATAACTGGAGCTGTAGTTACTGTTACTCATGATAAAGTAAAAGATGAAACA
>CAZIXJ010000545.1:0-956 GCA_964542835.1 uncultured Hyphomicrobiales bacterium | reverse complement strand
GCAATTGAAAATTCTACAGCTTTATCTCTTTCGGTAACAGCACAAGGAGAAAACGCAGATCTTGGAACTTCTTTAACTAATTTTGATTCTTATACAAGTACAGCTGGAAGTGCAGCAGATAGTGCATCAACTGATCATATTCTTTTTAGAGCAAAAGAAGAAGGTTCAGCAACTAATAATATTAAAATACAAAAAACATCTTCTACAAATCCTGTAGATGGAACTACTTCACATAAAATTGTTGTTTATTACAATGATGAAGCTGTGGAAACATTTTCTGATCTTTCACTTACAATAGCAGATACAAATTTCTTTGCTACTGTTATAAATGCTTCGGAAGATAATGGTGGTTCTTCTTGGGTAGAAGTTGAATATGAAGATGTTGACGCAGATGATGAAATTACTTTTCCTGATTATGGAGATGATGAATATCTAACTCTTGGTTCTGGCGATGATGAATATCAAACAAATGATACACTTGGAGATTATGACTATAGAGTTGGAACAGATGGTATTCCAGGAACAACAGCTGCAGAAGAAACATTGTTTACAGATGCCTTAGCAACAACTGCTGACTTAGCAAATAAAGATGAATACAATTATCATATTCTAATAACTCCTGATATGCCTGGAAATATTGCAACACAACAAGCAGCTTTATCACTAGCTACTTATCGAAAGGATTTTATCTATGTTGTAGATCCTCCTTTTGGATTGAAATACGACGAAGTAACTGATTGGCATAATGGAGATGGATATGGTAGAGAATCAGCAATAAATAATTCTTATTCTTCTCTGTATTGGTCTTGGTTAAAAACTTATAATTCATATGCAAGTGAATATATTTGGTGTCCACCATCTGTATTTATTGCAGCTAAATATATGGAAACTGATAGAGTTTGGGGACCTTGGTATGCACCTGCCGGAGATACACGAGGAAGATTAAATGCAGCAGA
>CAZIXJ010000544.1:0-2341 GCA_964542835.1 uncultured Hyphomicrobiales bacterium | reverse complement strand
CGTACTATGCGGTGGTGTGGGAGGGGGAGCCGCGAGGCTTCTCCCTATCCCCATAGCCCACGTATTTACTTGTTTTCATATCGTTTTCTCGGTATCGCTAACGATTTGTGAACCAATACTTGAGTTGCAATAATTAATGATTTTTCAACCCATTCGTCATATTTACTTTCAAACGCATTGATGTTCCTTGATGCCAAAGCCAATACTCCGATTCTTCCCGGAAGGCACATCGTTAATGTGGAATCATAATACCTTCCCATGTTTTCCTTTTTTACGTGCTGAGTTTTACCGGACTCTAAGCATTTCCATATTATTGAAGGGTTTCCTCTTGCTTTTACCCAACTTGTACCAAAAATATTTTTCGAACTCATCATATCAACTGGATATTTTGAAAAGGAAGTTAATATTTCAACATCTTTTTCTTCAAATTGGGTTAAAGTTCGTAAATAGATTTTCGCTGTGAAATCATGACCAGCAAATAAATATCTACATAAATCGACTATTTTATGAGTTGATTCATGTAGGAGTTTTATAATTTCTTCATCAAGATTTAATTTGGGTATTCGTATATTTGTTTCCCGTGAATTCTCAAAAACTTTAGTCTCGTTTATGCAATTTTTCAATATTTGTTTTGATTGTTCATCAAGTGTATTTAAATCAGGTAAATATGATGATATTGCTTGTATTACCTCATAATTATCTTCATAATCAGAATCATATATGAGATCAAACAAAGCGACTTCTGCAGCAAGTCTTTCACATAAGTTAATCAAACGCAATTTGGCGGCTTCGATGTAATATGTATCAATATCTTTAGGTATTAACTTGATGGTTATTCTGACAATTATTATAAGGATGATAAAACATATCCAAACAGTTAACTTGATATAATCATTAGCTCCGGCAAATATTAGGAAAAAGCCAATTCCTGAACCAATTGCTGTTAAAACAATCTCAATTATCAGAAGGTATCTTTGAAATTTAAGGGGGTCTTTGTTTTCGTAATTGTCGAGAAATGAAATGAGAAAATTCTTATACCGTTCCAAAGGCGGTGTTGATATTTGACTGCTAAAATCGTCGGATTTTGACGAAGCACTTAATATTTTATTTACAATATCAATACTTTTTTTCACAAATAATACCTCTCATGCAAGTGGGCTAACCGGTGATTAACCGGTTTCCGCCTAATACTCAGATTCATATTATCCGAAATTTCGACACAAAAGGCAACGGATAAATCTTAAACTCCCATAACTACATACAATTGTAAGCTTTTCCATAAATACGCCAAACGCCCGAAATGTCGAAAAACATCCATTTTTCGTGTATTACTCGCCTGTCGGTCTTCTCCAACAAAATCGGCTATTTCTCAAATCGGCATATTACCTGACAAAACGACCTCATCATGTCTTGCGTCAATCTCACCCCCTGCCCATTAAGCAGCTCAGAGCTCCCATTGCCGGCAATACAACATTCAACATTCAGCCCCTTGATCGGCCTTCGGTTTTACCTTATCACCGCCCCTAAATGCATCGATTGTCAGTCGTTACTCCCGCTACTCACCATCGCCGCCGTCATGGCGCCGTCAGCATCCTCGATATCCCCATTCCATTTGATAAGGGCCGTCAGGCTATGGCGAGTTGGGGCATTTGATCGTAGGTCCGACCATTCAATCTCCGGCCGGTGGCCTTTTTGTTTACCCCTCCCCATTGTTTGAAAAAGAAGGGAATGGCGTGCTCCAGGCATTGATCCCGGATGTCTTCAACCCACTGCTTCTCCATGGGTCTCGCTCCTGGCCCCGATTCGCCGCCGACGATGACCCAATCAATGCCGTCCATCGTCATGCTTGGAATCGGGGTAAGCAGAGGCTCCAGAGAGAGGAACTTGACCGCCGCGGGCGTCTGTCGAAGGGCATCGATTCGATAGGTACAGCGCTGGTTTTCAACGGTAACACCCATCCAGACGTTTGGAGGCCAGTCCAGTTGTCCGGCCATCGACCGGAGTCGTCGGTCTCGCTTGGTTAAGATTTGGAAAGCATGCCAATGGGCTTTGCGCATCACTTCGAAGACCTGAAAGATGAATTCGTCCGGGACCGATTCATGGAACAGATCGCTCATGGAATTCACAAAGACCATTCGAGGCTTTTTCCAGTGCAGAGGATAACCGAGCAGGTGGTCGTGGCAAGTCACCTTGAAACCGTTTCGGTAATTTTTTTGGCCCATGGCTTGAAGCCGGCGGGCCATCCGCTCGGCATAGCAATTGGCGCACCCCTCACTGACTTTTGTGCATCCCGTCACGGGATTCCAGGTGGATTCCGTCCATTCAATTCGGGATTTAGCCA
>CAZIXJ010000543.1:0-2364 GCA_964542835.1 uncultured Hyphomicrobiales bacterium | reverse complement strand
AACCGAGGAAAGCAGGTATAGCTTTGTAACCGATTTTGAAAACCTTCGCTCACAAATTGTTGGAGAAGGAAATTTGGAACGATTTGATTATTGGCTAAAAACTTGGCAGGCACTTAAACTTAAAGGGCAATATGGTTGTGTACGCTATCAGTTTGAATATGAAATGGACCAAAGCAATTGGGTTGATGCATTGAATTATAGAATAATCATGGCAAACTTATGGGAGCAAATCATGGAATTGGAAGTTGAGAAAGCAGCAAACGTGAGCGATTTGGGTGACATCATGAACCTTGAGGTGGTTAACTGGAAACAGCTCATGATGAACAAGCATGACGCAACGCTTGAAACAGGCCTTGGTTACACTCTTCCTTCTGATGTAAATCCGTCTCAAACTTATAATGGCAATGCATTTATTAAAGTGTTAGCCCCACGGACACAAGTTTATGAGGAAGAACCGCTAAAACTTAAAGTAATTGCAATGGGAGTTTCTACACCATTATTAAAATACAGGACACTGGGGGCAACATCATGGAATACCATTAACCTGACAAATGTTGGTCGTTCTATATATGAAGTAACGATTCCTGCACAAACAGACGATTACGAATATTATATTGAATCAGGAAGTACTGTTTTTCCCGCAACGGCACCTGATATATTCTCTACTGTTGTTGTAATTGGAAACGATGGAATTTCAGGTATTGATGAAAGTAACAATAATAAGGATGAATCTCGTTTGTTAATCTATCCAAATCCAACAAATACAATCCTATTTATAGATTATGATAAGCCCATTGAAAGTTATGAGGTTTATAATCAAATCGGTTGTTTAGTGAACAGTGGCAAAGGTAATAGGATTGATGTATCAGAATTCTCGCCTGGATTTTATATTTTAAAAGTGAATGGAGTATCATCATCTACATTTATTAAGCAATGAAAGGAAATAATATGAAAAATCTGTACGGTGAAACTTGCCATTTGGAACTTGTCGTGGGTTGATGACTGGCCAGTTTTAAATACTCAGGAAAAAACAAATCTTCAATATTTATAAAAAACGTAATGAGCAATAAATTTAAATTAATAAAATTGAGCATTCTATTTGCTTTTGTTTTTTTGTTGCAGAAGCACACATGGGGTCAAACAATCATATATCCAGGCAGTGGTTCAAATGCGGAGTTGCTTGCTGCAAAAGAAGTAAGGAGATACATTTATATGCGTACGGATAGCCTATTGGATATTCAAGCCGTATCAACTTTACCTTCTGCAGGCGATCTTATATTGGTAGCAAAAGACAATTCATCAATTACATCCTTAGTAGATGGTCTTGGGGTTGGTCACGTAGCAACAGAAAACCAGATCGTTCTTAAAACAATAAATTCCGGTGGAAGAAACATTCTGGTTATTACAGGATACGATGATCATGCTGTTCTTGTAGCAGCATATCGTTATGCAGAGAAAATTGGCTGTTACTTTGATTTGGCAGGTGATATTATTCCGGATACCAAAACATCCGTTTCAATAACCGGTTATGATGAAGTTGGTGAACCTCGTTTTGAGATTAATGGCATTCAACCATTTCATGACTTTCATCAAGGCCCTGATTTATGGAGTACCAATGATTATAAATCAATTATAAGTCAATTACCAAAAATGGGAATGAATTTTATTGTTTTAAAAACCTATCCGAAGCATTCTACTCAAGAAGAAAAAGTATCTTCAAAACTAGAGCAAGGTCCGGAACCTAATGTTTGGATAGGTTTAGTGGATGACCTCGATGCCAACGGCAATGTTACATGGTCATATCCTGCGTTTTATGCTCATTCTCATCGACCACATCAAATATGGGGAACTTCTATGATGAATACAGGAGATTTTTATTCAGGGTCAAAAAATATTTTTCCAACAGACTATTGGGGAAGCGAAGTCATGGGAACTTCTCCGTTAGAAACATTTGATCCTAGTACATACACAGCAAGTGATCCTCGTGAAATACCGTTTCCAACTCCAAACCCGCCCAATCCTTTCCCAAATGATGCTGCACAAGTCACCTACTTTAATAATGTGTTCAACCAGACAGGAGACATGTTTGCTGAGGCTTTTGCCCATGCTCATGACATTGACGTAAAAACTGCCTTGGGCACAGAATTGCCCATGGGACTGGAAAAGCAAGGGACAGAAGTTGGCGCTGATTGGGTTCGTGGCATACCTCAGATTGTCGTTGACCATATCACAGCACCTCCATACAATAAACCCGATCCGATTTTAAGTGCTAATTCACAAACGGTTCAGGATATTTATACCGGAATCTTTGAACGATTAAAAAGAAAGCATGCGCTTCCGAATGGCGGGTCTTCGCTTGATTAC
>CAZIXJ010000542.1:0-2364 GCA_964542835.1 uncultured Hyphomicrobiales bacterium | reverse complement strand
TATTTTCGGCTGGATATTCGGTATGGATAAGGCTTGGAAAGAACTGAATTTTGGAGCGGATATAAAAATACCAAAAATATTTTATTATATCATTAAATACATAACTCCTGTTTATCTTATTATTATACTTGGTTTCTGGACTGTAAATGATGCAATACCGGTACTTCTTATGGATGGAGTAGCGGATGAACAGACAGGTTACAGATGGATAGCAAGAGCAATACTTGGAGCTACATTTATAAGTATGCTTATTCTTATTCATTTTGCATGGAAAAGAAATTCTAATAAAAACAGAGAGGTAAATAATGTTTAGCGAACTAACCACTGAAGGATTTATTTTTGTTACTCTTGCATGGGGTACTGTAGGAACGCTTGTGGCATTTTGCCTGATAAAAGTATTGAGAGGCGAAACTGACCTTGAAAAAGCAGCAGAAAAAAAGAAAAAAATGAAGTAGTAAAAAAGTAATACAGATGTGCCACATCTCAAAGAAGTGGCACATCTTGAATTATATTCTTACATCCCTCTCCTGTATTTACCGCAGATATTGCAGAGGATAAAACTCATAAGCATTTATTAATTTAGTTCATAATTGAGAAATATAATGAAATAATAGTCGTTTCTTAATTAATATTAAGTAAATTGGATGAAAAAGTATGGAAAGCAAATTAAAACTTACGATTGTATATACTCCTTGTGTAGAAGGAGGCTATACTGCTTATATCAAAGAAATGAGAGGCGTGATTTCGGAGGGCGAAACAAAGGAAGAAGCACGAGAAAATGTACTTGATGCTCTCAATCTTATGCTTGAAGCAGAAAGAGAAGAATCAGAGCAGAAAGAAAGTACGCTTGATATGATGTCCGATGAACTTTTAATTCTTGCATGAGAGGACTTTGGTTATTTGTGTGATTGTGGCGAGTTCAATAATTTTATCTTTCAGGATTATTCATCATATGAGGGTCTTGCCGGACATCAAAAATATCAGTTATTAAAATTCCTTCTTTTACTTCTCTGTAAATGATTTTATAATTTGTTGAAACAACATATCTGTATTCATTATCCAAGTGCTTAAGGTTAGGTTCGATTTGACCGGACTTGGGATAATCAATCAGTTTTCGTGTCGCTGAAAATATTTTCTTTTTGATTGAATCAGCTACTTTTTTATTGACTTCCAATTTATGATAAATGTAAATATCATTTAATGATTGTAAAGCAAAATCAGACCAGAAAATTTTCATATTACCACTCTTCGGATTCTTTTTCCAATTCTTCCTGAGTGATATAATTGCCTGCCAAATAATCATTTTCGGATATTTTAGTTCTTTCGATTAATTCTTCAGGCGTGAATCTCTTAAATGGACTTTTGTCATCTATTGAAAATATTGACTCTTCAATACGTTCAAATAATTCAATATCCTTTATCTTAATAAGATAAGAAATTATATTTAGTTTTCTCGCTTCCAAATCCATGGCTGAACCCTTTCCTATTAAACATAATGTATTAATAAACGAAAATCAAAAAGATTAATTATTAAAATATTCTATCAGATGTCCGACATCTAATAGAGTGTCGGACATCTTAAATAACTACAATCTACATCCCTCTACGATACTTCCCGCCGATTTCATTGAGGACTATGGTGATTTGTGTGAATGTGGCGTATTCTTAAAAAGTATTTTATAATAGATTTAGAAAGACTTTTGGTGTAATAATTTGGATGTCATTGAATAATTTTAAACTCAATAAATCATCATCACCGCTAATCAAATATTTTGCTTCACACGAATAAGCACATTCAAGAAACATATTATCTTTTGGGTCCCGGCAAATATCAGTTTCAATAATAGGCTCAATAATATGAGTATTAATCAGTATAGTTGTTTTCCATCTTACAATCAAATTAAAATTATTTTTGGCAATCTTTTAGATTACACTGAAATACTCAGTTAATATTTCTTCTGTTACGTATATTCTATATCCGTTATTAAATATTTTCTTTAAAACCTGAAGCGGGATTTTGTCCCAAAATATAGCAGATATAAATATGTTAGTATCAACTACTATGTTCATCCCGAACCTGTTGAATGATTTGAGGTAATTCTTTTTCTTTAATATTCGTACTTGATATAAAATCGTTTGATTCTTTGGCTAATTCAAGGAAAGTATCAGAATTACTTTTTTCTATTGGTTTTAAAGTGAAAGATTCTCCAACAGGAAAAATAACAAATTTTGTTATTTTTCTGTTTAAAAATGATTTCAAAACCTCATCTGGCAGATTTAGTTGTCCAGCTTCATTCAAACTTACTATTTGGAGTTCACTCATTATTCCACTCTAAAATAATTTACTTATAAATTTTAAGACAT
>CAZIXJ010000541.1:0-2364 GCA_964542835.1 uncultured Hyphomicrobiales bacterium | reverse complement strand
TAAATCCTCCGTCTTGCCACACTTCGGCTCCGCTCAGTGTCCGGCAAGACACCTCCTTTTTCAAAAAGGAGGAAAGGTCTCCGAATTCTCATCATTATTTTCCCCCTTTTTTTTCAAAAAGGGGGTGTGATTTGCGTTATCAAATCGGGGGATTTCTTAAACGCAGGCTTTATTTTGAGAATATTTTATAAACCCTTGCACTTATAATTGAAATTAATTCTCTAATTGTTTATTTTTATTCTACAAACGTGTTTTTAAGGATAATCAATTAAGAATTAATGAATGCCTTTTTTTAAGTTTAACCAGAATAATATGTATAAGTTCAACCCTTGTATCAGCATCATTTATTCTTTTTATGCTTTGCCCATTTATCGCGTAGTGTTACAGTTCTGTTGAATACCGGATTACCCTGTTTGGAATACTTTGTATCTACGCAGAAGTAACCTTTTCTTTCAAACTGATATTTTTCTCCAGGCAATGATTCAGTCAGACTTTGCTCAGCTTTGGCAGTAATTATCTGCAACGAATCGGGATTGATATTATCTACAAATGTTTTACCTTCATCCACTTCCATCGGATTTTCTTTGGTGAAGAAAGTATCGTAAAGTCTTACTTCGGCATCAAGAGCATATTTGGCAGAAACCCAGTGAATAGTAGCTTTTACTTTTCTGCCTGCATCAGGCATTCCGCTTTTTGTATTGGGGTCATAAGTGCAATGTATCTCTTTAATTTCGCCTTTTTCATCTTTTACTACATCTTCACATTTGATAATATAGCCGTATCTGAGTCTTACTTCTCTTCCGGGAGCAAGCCTGAAAAACTTTCTCGGCGGCTCTTCCATAAAGTCATCACGCTCTATGTAAAGTTCTCTGGTAAATTTCAGTTTCCTTTTACCTGCAGATTCATCTTCGGGATTATTAATTGCATCCATTTCCTCTGTTTTATCTTCAGGATAATTTGTAAGAATTAATTTCACAGGGTTAAGTACAGCCATCACTCTGCGGGAGTGTTTGTTCAAATCTTCTCTTATGCAATGCTCAAGAAGAGCCATATCTACCATGCTTTCTTTTTTCGCTACTCCGATTCTGTCAGAAAAATCTCTGATAGATTCCGGAGTAAATCCTCTTCTGCGAAGCCCGCTTATAGTGGGCATTCTCGGATCATCCCAGCCATCCACTATTTCTTCCTGCACAAGTTGAAGCAGCTTTCTTTTGCTCATTACCGTATAAGTCAGATTAAGCCGTGCAAATTCTATCTGCTGAGGATGATATACATCAAGCTGTTCCAAAAACCAATCATAAAGAGGGCGGTGGTCTTCGAACTCAAGAGTACAAAGTGAATGAGTGATTTTTTCCATAGAATCAGAGAGGCAATGAGCGTAGTCATACATTGGATATATATGCCATTTATCTCCGGTTCTGTGGTGAGGTTTATTTACAATTCTGTAAAAAACCGGGTCACGCATATTCAGATTGCCTGAAGCCATATCTATTTTTGCCCTTAAAGTTTTTTCGCCTGCAGCAAATTCACCGTTTTTCATTTTTTCAAATAATTCAAGATTTTCTTCGGGAGTACGATTCCTGTATGGGCTTTCTTTGCCCGGTTCTTTAAGAGTGCCGCGATATTCACGTATCTGCTCGGCAGTAAGCTCGCAAACGTATGCTTTGCCATCTTTAATCAGCTGAATAGCAAATTCATACATTTTATCAAAATAATCGGATGCATAATACTCTCTGTCATCCCAGTCAAATCCGAGCCATTTTACGTCTTCTTTGATAGAATCTACGTACTCCACATCCTCTTTTACAGGATTAGTATCATCAAATCTTAAATTGCATAATCCTTTATACTCTTCAGCAACACCAAAATTCAGGCAAATTGATTTTGCATGACCTATATGGAGATATCCGTTAGGCTCCGGAGGAAATCTTGTATGCACTACACCGCCGAATCTGCCTGATTCATTGTGGCTGTCAATAATATGCTTAATAAAATTCTTGGTAGATTTTTCGTTGGTATTTTCATTCATAATAATTATAATTATATTTTAAAACAATTTTTATTTATTTAATGATACAAAATTATAAGATAAATTGTAACTATCATAATAAATATTTTTTCATCAGTACCTTTTTGTATATTTGTGTGTTTTTTGTTCTGCATATTTTCGGTATTTCATGCGTTCCCTAGTGAAGTATATGATAATATTATAAACTATAAGGCTTTAGCCAATAATATTCTACTAATTGAAGAGGGTGTGTGAAAACGATGAAATCGAAATATTATAAAAATTGTAATCTTCTAAAACTCCCTCTCCCAGTGGGAGAGTAATGGCACGAAGATAGCACAATAACGAAATATTTC
>CAZIXJ010000540.1:0-2366 GCA_964542835.1 uncultured Hyphomicrobiales bacterium | reverse complement strand
CCCCTCCTTTTAACCTTCCGGCACCGGGCAGGTGTCACTCAATATACGTCCACTTAACGTGTTAGCATTGAGCTGTGTTTTTGTTAAACAGTCGCCTGGGCCATTTCACTGCGGCCTGCTCTCGCAGGCACCCCTTCTCCCGAAGTTACGGGGCTAATTTGCCGAGTTCCTTAACCACGACTCACTCGCGCGCCTGAGTATATTCTACCTATCTACCTGTGTCGGTTTACGGTACGGTCACCGCAGACATACATACAGCTTTTCTCGGCAGTTCCAAGCTTTACGGAGATAACCATTTACTCCGCAAAACCGTTTTGCTGCGTCCCTGTACTTAAGTCTTTTGGTGGTTCAGGAATATTTTTAATTTTGCCTGATTTCCATCGGCTACGCCTCTCGGCCTCACCTTAGGAGCCGACTAACCCTGAGTTGACGAGCAGAGCTCAAGGAAACCTTAGATTTTCGGCGAACAGGATTCTCACCTGTTTTATCGTTACTTATGCCAACATTTGCGCTTCTGTACGCTCCAACATACCTCACGATACATCTTCAACGCCTACAGAATGCTCCCCTACCATCTTAAAAGATCTACGGCTTCGGCAGTATGCTTAGTCCCGGAAATTTTCGGCGCTTTCTCGCTCGACCAGTGAGCTATTACGCACTCTTTAAATGAGTGGCTGCTTCTAAGCCAACATCCTGGCTGTCTCAGCAAGAAAACATCCTTCATCTGTTAGCATACATTTTGGGGCCTTAGCCGGTAGTCTGGGTTGTTTCCCTCTCGGCCGCGAAACTTATCTCTCGCGGCCTCACTCCTGCAAAACATGTACATGGTATTCGAAGTTTGTCAGGGGTCGGTACCGTTGTAACAGCCCTAGCCCTATCAGAGCCCTACCTCCAGTACACTATTGCAAGGCTGTACCTAAATACATTTCGGGGAGTACGAGCTATAACCGAGTTTGATTGGCCTTTCACCCCTATCCACAGTTCATCCAAATGGTTTTCAACCCATACTGGTTCGGACCTCCACGTGGTGTTACCCACGCTTCATCCTGACCATGGATAGATCACACGGTTTCGCGTTTACCTCCACATACTCGTCGCCGGTTAAGACTCGCTTTCGCTACGGATGCAGGACTTAATCCCTTATCCTTGCATGTGAAGAGTAACTCGTTGGCTCATTAAGCAAAAGGCACGTGGTCACTTTCGCTCCCACCGTTTGTAAGCATATGGTTTCAGGTTCTTTTCACTCCCTTCTTAAGGGATCTTTTCACCTTTCCCTCACGGTACTAGTTCACTATCGGTCACAGAGGAGTATTTAGCCTTACCCGGTGGTCCGGGCAGATTCCCACAGAATTTCGCTTGTTCCGCAGTACTCAGGATACCACATACATAAATCATAATTTCGCTTACAGGACTTTCACCCTCTCCGGTCTGACTTTCCAGACAGTTCTGCTATTAATCATTATGCGTATTGCGGTCCTACAACCCCCCGATATAATATATCGAGGTTTGGGCTGTTCCCGTTTCGCTCGCCGCTACTAAGAGAATCGCATTCGCTTTCTTTTCCTCGAGGTACTGAGATGTTTCACTTCCCTCGGTTGTCCCCCTTTCGGGTATCCCAACATGACTTGGGATGGGTTGCCCCATTCGGAAATCTCCGGATCTAAGCTTATTTCCAGCTAACCGAAGCATATCGCAGGTAATCACGTCCTTCATCGCCTCTCTGTGCCAAGGCATCCACCATATGCCCTTAATATCTTACCGAAATTTGAGTTGTTATACTCACTTCCGGCACGCTTTAATTACATATTATTAATATTCTCATTATATGAGAATGCTTACAATGAATTTGGCTTCTTTTTCCTAAATGCCATTTTTCAGACATTTCATCTCTATTTTTAAAGAACATATTTTTTGTGGACCCTAACGGGATCGAACCGATGACCTCCTGAATGCAAATCAGGCGCTCTCCCAGCTGAGCTAAGGGCCCAAATTACTTATAAAGCCTAAAGCCACAACTGTGGTTACCCGCTCCGTCCTTACAGTGGGCCTGAGTTGACTTGAACAACCGACCTCACGCTTATCAGGCGTGCGCTCTAACCACCTGAGCTACAGGCCCATGATTGTACCTATACTCTAAATGAGCAAGCAGTCCAACAAAATTTAAAAGAACAAATTAATATTCTCTGAAAATAGGGAGTATTGGTATCGTAATCCTTCATTATAATAACTCTAAAGGAGGTGATCCAGCCGCACCTTCCGATACGGCTACCTTGTTACGACTTAGCCCCAGTTACTGAATTCGCCTTAGACACATACGTGGCTTCGGGCGCCTCCAGCTTCCATGGCTTGACGGGCGGTGTGTACAA